>NZ_AKIY01000040.1 GCF_000282615.1 Bradyrhizobium sp. YR681
TCGGCGGCGGGCCCGCCGGCATGATGCTCGGCTATCTCCTGGGGCGCGCGGGCATCGATGTCGTGGTGCTGGAGAAGCATGCGGACTTCTTCCGCGATTTTCGCGGCGACACCGTTCACCCATCGACGCTCCAGGTGATGGACGAGCTCGGCCTGATCGATGGCTTCCTGAAGCTGCCGCATCAGCGCTTGCAGACCATGGACGGCCTGTTCGGCGGTACGCATGTCCGCATCGCCGACCTCCGCCGGCTCCGCACCAAGTACCCGTTCATCGCCTTCATGCCGCAATGGGACTTCCTGAATTTCCTGCGCGAGGCCGGCCAACGCTTTGGCTCGCTCAAGGTGATGATGAACACGGAGGCCGTCGACCTGGTCCGCCACGGCGAGACGATCGCCGGCGTGCGGGCGAAGACGCCCGACGGCCTCATCGACATCGAGGCCGATCTCACCATTGCCTGCGACGGACGGCATTCGACCGTGCGCGAGCGTGCGGGGCTCGCCGTCGAGGAGATCGGCGCGCCGATGGACGTGCTCTGGTTTCGCGTCGGCCGCAAGGCCGATGAGACCGAGAACCTGTTCGCGCGCATCGAGCCCGGCAAGATGATGGTCACCTTCGATCGGGGCGATTACTGGCAATGCGCCTATGTCATCGCCAAGGGGCAGCACGATGCGGTGAAGGCGAGGGGGCTCCAGGCGCTGCTCGATGACGTCGTGCGCATGGCGCCGGTGCTCGCAAGCGGCATTGCCGATGTGAAGAGCTTCGATGACGTCAAGCTGCTCACCGTCGCGATCAACCGCCTGCCGCGCTGGACGCGGCCGGGCCTGCTTTGCATCGGCGATGCCGCGCATGCGATGTCGCCAGTCGGCGGCGTCGGCGTCAATCTCGCCGTGCAGGATGCGGTCGCGACCGCGAACCTGCTCGCCGACAAGCTTCGGCACGGCTGTCCGTCCGAGAACGAGCTCGACGCCGTGCGCCGCCGGCGCGAGTTCCCGGTGAAGATGACGCAAGCCATGCAGGTGATCGTGCAGAACAACATCATCAGCGGCGCCTTGCAGGGCGGCGACCGGCCGCTGAAGGTGCCGCTGGTGGTGCGCCTCGTCACCGCACTGCCCTGGCTCCAGGGCATCCCGGCGCGCCTGCTCGCACTCGGCGTGCGGCCCGAGCACGTGCACTCGAAGGCCGCGCCGGAATCGTAGCGCAACGATTTGGTAGGGATAATGTCGCGTTAAATCGCGCGCCGCGCGTTGCGCGTGTGCAACAGCGCGGGCGGATTCACAGCGGCGAATCCGTCAATCCGGCGTCTTAACTTTCTTGATTCAAATTTGAGTAAGAACTGCGTGTGAGCGTGCACCCATCAAAGGACACGGGGTGTACCATGCGTAACAAATTGATTGCCGCCTTCGCCTGCACGACCGCTCTGGTCTCGACCGGTGCTGCCTCCGCCGCCGATCTCGGTGCGCGCTACACGAAGGCGCCCGCCTATGTCGAGCCGCTGTTCAATTGGACCGGTTTCTATGTTGGCGGCCATATCGGTGGCGCCTGGACCAACGAGCAGTTCATCAACAACGGGTTCGGCGCGCCGTTCGGCGATCTGGTGCCGGGCCAGGGCTATCGCCAGCGCGGCGCCGGCATCATGGGCGGTGCCCAGATCGGCTACAACTGGCAGGCCAACAACTACGTGTTCGGCATGGAAGGCACGATCTCCGGCCTCGACAACAAGGGCACCGTCGCGAACACCGTGTTCGGCGCCGGTGACGACATCTTCACCTGGCGCGCCAACGTGCTCGCGACCGTGGTCGGTCGTGCGGGCTTCGCCGTGCAGAACAATTTGTTCTACATCAAGGGCGGCTATGCCGGCGTGAACAACCGTCTCAACGTCAGCGACACCGTTGCTCCGGCAACGGGCTCGGGCGGTCAAACCCACTGGGCCAACGGCTGGACCGTCGGCGCCGGCTGGGAATACGGCATCACCCGCAACTGGATCGTCGGCCTCGAATACAATTACGCGGCCTTCGGCAGCCAGACCTATCAGCTCGGCGGCACCTCGGGTAACTACACCTTCGACGCCAAGCCGCGCGACATCCAGTGGGCCGTCGTGCGCGCGAGCTACAAGTTCGACGCGCCGGTCATCGCGCGCTACTGAGCAACTAGCGACCAATCAGCAAAAAAAGACCATCACTGCCAAATTCAAAAGCCCCGGCATCGCCGGGGCTTCTTTTTTGCGTGCAAGGTCTTTGCGGGCAGGACGGCGTCAGGCCATCACGGAGAACCCGCCGTCGACCGGAATCGCCGTCCCCGTGACGAAGTTCGAAGCGGGCGAGGCGAGGAACACCGCGATGCCGGCGAAGTCGTCGATGTCGCCCCAGCGTCCCGCTGGCGTGCGCGCCAGCACGCGCTCGTGCAATCCCGATACCTGTTTCCGCGCGCCGCGGGTGAGGTCGGTGTCGATCCAGCCGGGCAGGATGGCGTTGACCTGGATGTTGTCGGGCGCCCAGGCGTTGGCGCAGGCGCGCGTGTACTGCACGATGCCGCCCTTGCTCGCCGCATAGGCGGTGGCGAAGCTGGCGCCGAAGATCGACATCATCGAACCGATGTTGATGACCTTGCCGTTGCCGGACGCCTTCAGCGCGGGATAGGCGAGTTTCGAGCACAGGAAGGCGCTGGTGAGGTTGGTATTGATCACCGTATTCCACTCGTCGAGCTCGAGCTCGTGCGGCGGCTTGCGGATGCTCATGCCGGCGTTGTTGATGAGGATGTCGATCCGGCCGAGCTCCTTGACGACACGCTCGACCATCGCGGCAATGGCCGCCTTGTCGGTCACGTCGGTGGTGACGGCAATCGCCTTCACGCCGCGCGCTTTGAGGTCGGCGACGGCTGCAGCCGATTTGGCCTCGTTACGTCCGACCACGGCGATATCGGCGCCGGCGTCGGCGAGGCCGTGCGCGAGGCCGAGGCCAATGCCGCCATTGCCTCCCGTGACGATCGCGACCTTGCCGCGGAGATCGAACCGGTTCGATGTCATGCTTGTATTCCCTGGTTTCTTCTATTGGTTGCTCTGCCAGATCAGGACCAGTCCGAAGCCGGCCATGGCGGCGCCATAGCCGGCCCATTGCAGCTGGTTGACCATGAAGCTCGATCGCGGCCAGGGAACGGTGCCCGTGCCCTGTCCGATCCAGAGCAGCCCGACGGCGAGGACAAACAGGCCTGCGACAAGCAGAAATCTGCGCATGCATTCCTCCCCGTTGGTCTGCTTCTGTCGCGGCCCACGGCATGAACGATCGCCGCAGCCACGAAAACTTCCCGCCAGACTAGCCGTAGCTTCGGTGCGGTTACAATGGCCGCGAACGCCGGGGGAGGACGCCTGTCCATGCGCAAGGCAATCCTGGGCATCACCGCTGCGGTCCGCGCTGGTCGCGGCCTATGCCGTCATTCCGCGTCATGCGCAGCGAAGCCGTGTTACCGCGTGACTAGGCCTCACCATCGCAGGCGTACCGATCGCTGAAAGCAAGCGTCGGTCGCTAGAAGCCCCCCGCAACGAAAAAGCCCCGGACAATGCCGGGGCTTTGACGTCTGAAGGTAAGTTCAGCTCAGTACTTGGCGACGACCGGGCCGGTCCAGTTGAAGCGGTAGACCAGCGAAGTCGAGATCGTCTGGTTCCAGCTGTTGGCGCGGATGCTGTTACCGGTCGGCAGGTTGGTGCCGTCGATCAGCTCGTCCTGCGTCTTGGCGTTGTAGAAGGCCGAACGATATTCGGTCTTCATGAACCAGCCGGGCGAGGAGATGCCGAAGATGTTCAGGCTGTTCTCGACGCCGCCGCCGACGAACCAGCCGTTGCGGTTGTAGCTGCCGAGGTGAGCACCGGCCGGCGCGCCAGCCAAGGTCAGGAAGTTGGTCTGGCCGAAGTGCGCGCCAGAGTAACCGCCGTTGACATAGGAGAGAACGTTCGGAGCGACCAGCCAGCCGAGGCGAACACCAGCGGCCCAGGAGTCTTCCAGCTTCTGGCTGCCGGTGATGCCGAAGATCGGATCCTGGATCGTGGCGCGGATGCTGCCGAACTGACCGTCGGCGAACACGCCGGCAACCCAGGTGCCGTTGAACTGCCAGTCGTAGCCGAGACCGACGGTGCCGAACCAACCCGAACCGCCCTGACGCTGGGCGATCGTCAGCGGAACCGCGCCGACCGTGGTCTGGACGGACTGGTCAGCATTCGACAGGCCACCGCCGGCGCCGCCGAAGATGTAGAAGCCGGTCCAGTTGGCAACCGGAGCAGCCATCGGGGCCTTGACGTAGGGACGGGCAGCCAGGTCAGCTGCCGAGGCCGAACCGGTCATCGCGGCAACCGCGGTCAGTGCGAGAACAATCTTCTTCATTTTAAAATCCCCAACCTTGGTCTGTAGCAGGCGCGAGCGCACTGGAGTTCGTGTCAACTGATGCCCGAACTATAGACGGTTCTCGTCGAAATGCTGTTGCAGGGCAGGCACAGTTGGCGGAAAACGCCTGTCAGGCGGGTTCGGCGGCGACAAACCTTGATTCAAGGAAATCGGTATAATTTCAACAAGTTATGAGGGTGTCCGGGGACTTGGTCCGGGTAAGCTTTCGTTAGCAAATCCGGCTTTGTCCGAAACGGAGGCAATCCTGCCTCAGCCCTGGTGCCCGTGAGTCGCTGGCCGAGTCGCGGGATCGCCAAATACGAATCGCCAAAACGGGGTTGTACCGTCGCCCCCACACGAAAAAGCCCCGGACCTGAGCCGGGGCTTTTTGGCGGGAGATCGCAGTCTCAGACGTCCAGCAGCTCCTCGCTGGCAAACTCGGCCTTGTCCGTGATGAAGGCGAAGCGAGCCTCGGCCTTGGTGCCCATCAAGCGCTCCACCGAATCCGCGGTGGTGTCGCGGTCGTCGGGCAGCAGGACCACCTTGAGCAGCGTCCGCTTGCTCGGATCCATGGTGGTTTCCTTGAGCTGCGCGGGCATCATCTCGCCGAGGCCTTTGAAGCGGTTCACCTCGACCTTGGCGTTGGCGTTGAACGTGCTCTTGATCAGCTCTTCCTTGTGCTTGTCGTCGCGCGCGTAGACCGACTTGGTGCCGTGGGTGAGCTTGTAGAGCGGCGGCACCGCGAGGAAGAGGTGGCCCTCGTCGATCAGCCGCGGCATCTGCCGGTAGAAGAAGGTGATCAGGAGCGAAGCGATGTGGGCACCGTCGACGTCGGCGTCGGTCATGATGATGATGCGCTGATAGCGCAGATCCTCTTCGCGATAATGCAGGAGCTGGCCGCAGCCGATCGCCTGCACGAGGTCGGAGAGCTGGGCGTTCGCCGTCAGCTTGTCCTTGCCGGCGGAGGCGACGTTGAGGATCTTGCCGCGCAGCGGCAGCACCGCTTGCGTCTTGCGATCACGTGCCTGCTTGGCGCTGCCGCCGGCCGAGTCGCCCTCGACGATGAAGAGCTCGGAGCCATCGGTGCCGGCATCGGTGCAGTCGGCGAGCTTGCCGGGCAGGCGCAGCTTCTTGCCGGCGGTCTTGCGCGCGGTTTCCTTTTCCTGGCGGCGGCGCAGCCGCTCCTCGGCGCGGTCGATCACGAAGTCGAGCAGCCGGTTGGCCATGTTCGGATTGCCCGACAGCCAATGGTCGAACGGATCCTTCATCGCCTGCTCGACGATGCGCTGCGCCTCGGCGGTGGCGAGACGATCCTTGGTCTGGCCCTGGAATTCAGGCTCGCGCACGAACACCGAGAGCATCACGGCCGCGCCCACCATGACGTCTTCCGACGTGATCGAGGAGGCGCGCTTGCCCTGGCCGACGCGTTCGGCGTGATCCTTCAGGCCGCGCAGCAGCGCGCTGCGCAGGCCGGATTCGTGCGTACCACCGTCGGGCGTCGGCACGGTGTTGGTGTAGGACGACAGGAAACCATCGGCATCCGCTGTCCATGCCACGGCCCATTCGCAGGCGCCATGCGCACCGTTGCGGCCGGACTTGCCGGAGAAGATGTCCGGATGCACCAGCGTGTCGGCGTGGATGGCCGCGGCGAGGTAATCCTTGAGGCCGCCGGGGAAGTGGAACGTGGCTTCCGCCGGCACGTCCTCGACGCCCTTGAGCAGCTCGGGCGCGCAGTTCCAGCGGATTTCGACGCCGCCGAACAGATAGGCCTTCGAGCGCGTCATCTTGAACAGGCGCTGCGGCTTGAACGCGGCCTTGGCGCCGAAGATGTCGGTGTCGGGCTTGAAGCGCACGCGGGTGCCGCGGCGGTTGTTGACCTTGCCGAGATCCTCGAGCTTGCCCTTGGGGTGGCCGCGCTCGAACGTCATGCGGTAGAGCTTCTGGCTGCGCGCGACCTCGACCTCGAGCAGCGAGGAGAGGGCGTTCACCACGGAGATGCCGACGCCGTGCAGACCGCCCGAGGTCTCGTAGACCTTGGAGTCGAACTTGCCGCCCGAGTGGAGCGTGCACATGATGACTTCGAGCGCCGACTTCTTCGGGAACTTCGGATGCGGATCAATCGGGATGCCGCGGCCATTGTCGATCACGGTCAGGAAGCCGTCCGCACTCAGATCGACGCCGATGAAGGTCGCGTGTCCAGCCAGGGCCTCGTCCATCGAATTGTCGATCACTTCGGCGAAGAGGTGATGCAGCGCCTTCTCGTCGGTGCCGCCGATATACATGCCGGGCCGGCGCCGCACCGGTTCCAGGCCTTCGAGCACCTCGATGTCGGCCGCCGTGTAGTCGGCTTCGCCGCCGCTCCCGCGCGACGCCGCCTTGGCAGGCGCGCGGGACTTCGGCTCGTCACCGCCGAAAAAATCGTCTTTTGCTTTTGGTTTCAACTGTTTGGACATATATCTTGATGTGCTTTGAGGGCCGCGCAAGCGGCGAATCGGTTAGGCCGACTATGCCACTTCTGGCTTGGAAAGGTTACCGAAGGGCCGGCCGGGCCGCGTGGTTGGGAGCCAATCCCGGCGATTTTACGCCGCAGGCCCTCCAATTCCCGGCAATTTGACGCCCAGGTCCAGGCCAGGCCGGGTTTTGTGACTTGATGTCACACAAGTCCTTGGCTTACCAGTCGATTTCATCGAGCAGCACCTTGAGGCAGGCGGGAAGGCTATTTCGGAATGGAGCAATTTGCGCACGCCTTGGCCGATTTCGTGCGCGCTCACCAGGCCTGGGCAGCTCCGATCGTGTTCCTGCTCGCCTTCGGGGAGTCGCTGGCCTTCATCTCGCTGCTGATCCCCGCCTGGGGCGCGCTGGTCGCGATCGGCGCGCTGATCGGGGCGAGCGGCATCAGCTTCTATCCGGTCTGGATCGCCGGCGGCATCGGCGCTGCGCTCGGCGACTGGGTCTCCTACTGGTTCGGCTATCGCTACAAGGAGAAGGTTGCCCAGATGTGGCCGCTCTCGCGCTACCCGGAACTCCTGCCCAAGGGCGAGGCCTTCGTGCGCAGCTGGGGCGTGCCCAGCATCTTCATCGGCCGCTTCTTCGGCCCGTTGCGCGCCTCGGTGCCGCTGGCGGCCGGCATTTTCGAGATGCCTTATTGGCGCTTTCAGGCCGCCAATTTCATTTCCGCGCTGGTCTGGTCGGCGGCGCTGCTGCTGTTCGGCGACGTGATCGCGAAGATCATGGAATGGCTCTGGCGCGTGATTTGATGGCGCCTGGCCTGCGCCCCCCAACGGATTCAGGGGCGGAGAAGCTTAAAAATCGTTCTTTCCGAGAGTGCTGCTGGTAATTTTCGCCTGCTAGTTGAGCTGCGGAATTGGTTGGCAGAGCACTCAGTCGATGATCTTGCGAATTTATTCAGCCCTCTTGGCGGGGGTGCTGCTGCTGTCGCCGTGCATGAGATCGTATGCCGCGGACTCATCCGGTCCCGATGCGAAGCCCGGTTGGATCGATCCGGGTTGGCGACGAACGCTCGCGCGTCATACCGTCACGTTCGACGAGGCCGGGCTGAGCAATGAGGTCTTCGAGTTCGAGATCAAGGCACTCGACGAGAAGGGCGCCGAGGCCATCGCGCAGCAGCGGTTTCAGTACAACAGCTACTTTGAGGAATTGTCGTCGACGGAGCTTGCCACCCACAAGGCAGACGGCGGCGTCGTCGCGGTCGACGAAAGAGCCATTCGCGACCAACCGGCTTCGACGGATTCCTCTTCGCCCTATTTCGACGAGGTTCGCGATCGGATCATCGCATTTCCGCACGTTGCGGCCGGCGACAGCATCCGCGGACGCCTGGTGTACAAGGCGAAGCAGGCGAGATTTCCAGGGGAGTTTGCGCGCGTCTGGAGCCAGCGGGCAAGCCGACCGCCTGAATTGCTCGAAGTGATCGTGGACGGACCGGCCTCCAGGCCCCTGCGGATCGCGCTGCGCAATGCCGAGCACCAGGAGGAGAGGGTCAACGATCGCATCGTCCATCGCGTGCGGTTCCGGCTGGAGGTGCCCAGGCCCGGCCAGATCGACGATGAGGTCCTCTCATACGCCGCGCGTTTCGAAGCGAGCACATTTGCCGACTATGCCGCGTTCGCCGCGACCCTGAACGCCCGCAACGCACCCATGGCGCGACCGGACGAGAAGATCACGCGCTTGTCGCGGGAGATCACGGGCGATGCGAGCAGTTCACGAGCGAAGATCGAGCGCATCTACAATTGGGTCGCCCGCAACATCCGCTATGTCGGAATCGGACTGGAGGACGGCGGCTGGACGTCACAGCCGGCCTCGGCCGTGCTCGCCTCGCGCTACGGCGATTGCAAGGCGCATGCGACCCTGTTCAAGGCGCTGCTGGCTGCCCAGGGCATCGAGGCCAATCTGGTCGCGGTGAATGCGGAGGCCAGATACACCCTCACCGAAGTGGCGACGCCGAATTTCGACCACGCGATCGCATACGTCCCGGAGATCGACCAGTATCTCGATCCGACCGCCTCGCTGTTTGCCTTCGGGTCCCTGCCGCCGGAGCTCGCGGGCAAGCCGGTCCTCAACATCGACAAGGGCACGTTGGGGCGCATCCCCCTGATCGACACCGCACGATTTCGGCTGAGTGCGGAAACGGACTACGTCCTCGACAAGGACGGCAGACGCGAGGCACGGTCGATTCTGTCTGGCACCGGTATCGGTGCGCAACTGGGACGCGTGTTTGCACAGGGATTGGATGAAACGGACCGGCGCATGACCGCCAAAAGGCTGATCGAGCAGGCTGGGCTGACCGGCAGTGGCGATTACAGCTATCCAAATCCGCGCGAGCTGACCGACGATTTCGCGATTACGTCCACGTTTCAGATTACCAAACCGGTCGGTCTCGACCGACCGAACCGCGTCAGGATGCTGCCGTTGACCGATCCAAGGCGATCGCTGCTGCGGCTGGCCGTGCGCCAGTCCAATGGCCAGCCTTTCGCGTGCCGGCCGATGGAATACCGCGAGATCGCTTCACTGAAGATTCCCGATAACCTCTTCTTCTACGAGAAGCCCGCGCCCATCGATTATTCGCAGCCGTTCGAAGGCCGGACCGGCTTTGGATCCGTCCACGGCCGGATCGAGGTCCGCGGCACCATCGTCCTCAATGGCAAGACCATCCGCTCCGATGTGGTTCTACGCCTCATGTTCGACGCGCCGGTCTGTCCCGCGGAATTTGCCGCGATGATCGAGAAGGGTTTTGACAAGCTCGACGAGTTCAGGTTGTCACCGATCGGCCTGACACCCGAGGGGCCATTTTCGATCATCGAGGTGAGCGCCGATTACACCGAGGGCGCCAACGCATATCTTGCTCACGATTTCGAACGCGCGATGGAGCGGTTGAAGCCGCTGGCCGAAATCGGCAACGCCCGCGCCCAGGCCCATCTCGGGGCGATGTATCGGGACGGAAGCGGGACCAAGCGCGATGCCGGGGAGGCGGTCAGATGGTTTCGCCGGTCCGCCGAGCAGGGCGATGCCTATAGCCAGGAGCAGCTTGCCTACCTCCAGGAAACGGGTCCGGGGCAAGTTCGCGACGAGAAGCAGGCGGCCGATTGGTACGCCAAGGCGGCGGAGCAGGGAAAGGCCTATAGCCAGGCGCGCCTCGCTGCCATGTATCGCGACGGTCGTGGCGTTCCCCAGGACTTTGCCCAGGCCTTCGATCTGTTCTCGCGGGCGGCCGGGCAGGGCTCTACCTACGCCCAGATGAGCCTCGGTCTGTTGTACATCAAAGGCCAGGGCGTGCCGCAGGATCTTGCCAAGGGCATATCCATGCTCCGCATGGCCGCCGACCAGAACGACGGCTGGGCTCAATACAATCTGGGCTGGGCCTATGAGAGCGGCACCGGCGTCCCGAAAGATACCCAGCAGGCGATCAAGTGGTACAGCAAGGCGTCCGATCGGGGAAACGAGCAGGCAGGCGCCCGTCTATACGATCTGACCCGAAGCGGCGGTTCCTTTTGGGGCTCGCTCTTCAGCCGTCTCAGCCTCGCGCGTTGGTAGGACCGGCGCGATCGACTTGCAGAGGGGGCCGGGCGCCGGTCGTTCCGACAGTTCCAAACCTTGACGATCGGCCGATATGGCCTTATAGCCCCGCGCCATGATCAACGCCGCGACCATCCTGTTCGCCCGTCGCCGCCGCCGCTCTTCAGCGGTTTGGGCGGTCGATCGCGTTTGAGATCATCGTCTTTGCCGCTGGATCCGATCCGCGGCATTCTCTCTCCTGTCAGCGCGATCTGATCCGGCGGCCCCCAAGGAGGCCCAGCAGGAGACCACGATGTACACGCCACCCTTTTTCAAGCAGGACCGCGCCGCGAGCCTGAAATTCGCCGGGGAACGCGGCTTCGGCACCATGTGCGCCTTTGACGGCCACAAGCCGGTCGCATCCCCGCTGCCGTTCTATTTGACCTATACCGCCGACGGCACGCCGCAGGCTGCCTTTCATGTCGCCCGTCACAATCCGCTGCTAAAGCTTGCGGGTGGGACGGCGTCCTGGCTGCTCGCGGTCAACGGCCCCGATGCCTATGTATCGCCCGACTGGTACGTCTCGCCCGATCAGGTGCCGACCTGGCTCTACCAGTCGGTCCATCTGAGCGGGCCGGTGAAGCTGTTGTCGGACGGTGAGCTGGCGGTGCAGATCGACACGCTCAGCGACAAGTTCGAGAGCTGGCTGCTGCCGAAGAAGCCCTGGACGTCGGGCAAGATGACGGCGGGCAGGTTCGAGGCGCTGAAGAAGGGGATCGTGGGTCTGGTCATGAATGTTGAAGAGGTCGAAGGCAGCTTCAAGCTCAACCAGCACAAGTCGGACGCCGACTATACGGCGATCGCCAACGCGCTCGGTGCGCAACCCGCCGCCGACGCCAGGGCAATCGCCCAACTGATGCAGGACGTGAGGCCGGAGGCCTTCGCGAACGAAACCAACATGCTCGAAAGGAGCGCGCCATGAGCCTCACGGACACCACCAAAGCCCCGATCGCGAGCGCTGCCAAGAAGCCCGCCACCGTCTTCGTCGATGGCGGCTCCGGCACCACCGGGCTCGGCATCAACGAGCGGCTGAAGCTCCAGAACGACGTTGTCGTCAAGACGATCGCCGACGACAAGCGCAAGGACCCCGCAGCCAAGAAGGCATTGATGGAGGAGGTGGATCTCGTCATCCTCTGCCTTCCCGACGATGCCGCCAAGGAGACCGTCGCGCTGGTCGACAGCATGGGGGCTGCGGGACCGAAGGTGCTGGACGCTTCCACTGCCTATCGGGTCGCGCCCGACTGGGCCTATGGCTTTGCGGAGATGACGCCGGACCAGGCCGGCAAGATCAAGGCCGCGAAAAAGGTCTCCAATCCCGGCTGCTATCCGACCGGCGGCATCGCGCTGCTGCGGCCGATCGTCGACGCCGGGCTGTTGCCTCCTGACTATCCCGTCACCGTCAACGCGGTGAGCGGCTATTCCGGTGGTGGCAAGTCGATGATCGCGAGCTTCGAGGACGGCAGCGCGCCGTCCTTCGAGCTCTACGGCCTCGGCTTCGAGCACAAGCATCTGCCGGAGCTGCAGCTCTATTCGAACCTGACCCGGCGGCCGATCTTCATTCCCTCGGTCGGCAACTACCGGCAAGGCATGCTGGTCTCGGTGCCGCTCCAGCTCGACACGCTGCCGGGCAAACCCAGCGGCGCCGATCTCCAGGCCGCGCTGGCCAAGCGCTACACAGGCTCGAAATACGTCTCGGTGATGCCGCTTCAGAACGAAGCGTCCAAGGGCGGCCGGATCGAGCCGGAAGCGCTGAACGAGACCAACATGCTCGAGCTCTACGTCTTCGCCAGCGACAAATATCACCAGGCCGTGCTGGTCGCCCGGCTCGACAATCTCGGCAAGGGCGCCTCGGGCGCAGCCGTGCAGAACATGCGGCTGATGCTGGGCTTGGCGGACGCGTAAGGCTGTGCCCCGGACGCAGCGCGGCGCCACTTGGCGGTGCGCTGCAGAGCCGGGGCCCATTCTTCTTGCTTGGTTCGTTGGCTCTCCAGGTCCCGGCTCGCGCTTCGCGCGTCCGGGACACGAGACCTCAGTACTTCGCGATCACAGGACCGCCGAAGCGGTAGTTGATCCTCGCCGTGATCAGATCGACGTCCTGCTTGATGCTGTCGGTGCGCGAGAACGTGCCGACCGGTGCCAGCGCGCCGTTGGCGGTGAGCGTGACGTCGTGCCGGCCCATGAAGAGATGGTCGTATTCGATGCCGACCGACCAGTTCGGGGCGAAGCCGTATTCGAGGCCGACGCCGACCGCAGCACCCCAGCGGGTGTCGTTGGCGCCGTCGAACTCGGCCCCGGCCAGACCGCCTGTGCCGATGCCGCGGTAGCGGTTGCTGGTGACGGCAGCGCCGCCCTTCACATAGAGCAGCGCGTTATTCCAGGCGTAGCCGACCTGGCCGGTGATCAGGCCGAAGGCATCGACGCGGGTGCGGTTCGCGACGCCGGCCACGGTGCTCGCATTCTGTCCCGAGAGATCGGCCCAGTTGCCCTGACCTTCAAGGCCGAACACGAAGGCGCTGCTCTGCCAGCGATAGCCGATCTGGCCGCCGGCGACGGCACCGGTCGCATCGTGGCAGCCTTCGGCAACGCCCGGCGCGAAGCCGACCGTCTGGTTCCAGCAATTGCGCGAGGAGCCGTAGCCGCCGTTGGCGCCGATATAGAAGCCGCTCCAGTCGTAAATCGCGGCGATCATCGGCGGCGCTTTGGTGTAGGGACGAGCGGCGAGATCAGCGGCGTTGGCCTGGGACGCGACAGCTGCCAGCGAGAGCGCGCCGAGCGCGGATGCGATCTTCCAATTCATGTTTCCCTCGAATCAATCAAATGCGATGCGGAAATAATACTTTTGACCGGAGCACTGGTTGCCTGCGCTGCCCGGCTGGGTGATCGTTTCCGGCGCACTGTCATCTTTGGGCAACACTCGCGGTTGATGTCTGCGCGCACAGTGGGCAGACTGACCTAGAGCTTCGAGTGATGTCATGGACGAGCCCACGCTGAACTTCTACCGGCAGAACGCCGACGCCTATGCCGACTGGAAGAAGTCGCCCTCGACCCGGCTGAAGAGTTTTCTCGAACTGCTGCCGTCAGGCGGCGCAATTCTCGAACTCGGCTGCGGCGCCGGCAATCATTCCGCGGTGATGCTGGCCGAAGGCTTTTCGGTGCGTGCGACCGACGGCTCGCCGGAAATGGCCGAGATCGCCTCACGCCGGCTTGGTCACCCCGTCGAGGCGATGCGGTTCGATCAGCTGGATGCACAGGAGGCCTATGACGGCGTCTGGGCAAGCGCCTGTCTGCTGCATGTGCCGCGTGACGAACTCGCCGGCATTCTGGCGCGGATTCATCGCGCCCTCAAACCGTCAGGCGTGTTCTATGCGAGCTACAAGATGGGCGAGAACGATGGCAGGGATAGCCTCGGGCGCTATTACAGCTACGTCTCGCCCGAATGGCTTGGAGCGACCTACGCCAGCGCGGGTCCGTGGATCACGCTCTCATCAGACACCAACGTGATCCAGAGCTTCGACGAGACGCCAGCCGACATGCTGAATCTCGTCGTTCGCAAAGCCTGATCTCTACAGCACCTTGAAGATCGCCACCGCTAGCACGGCTTGCGCGGCGAAGCCGACGGTGAAGGCCAGTGTGCGGAACACCGGGATTCCCAGCGCGTAGACGATCAGATGGGCGACGCGCGACCAGAAATAGACGGCGCAGGCGAGCACGGTCCATTTCGTGGAATAGTCGATCGCATTCAGAATCAGCACCAGCGGCGCGAACAGCACGAGGTTCTCGACCGCATTGTCATGCGCGAACATCAGGCGGTTCGCCCAGTCCGACTGCGGCTTGTCGTTGCGCGAGGGATTGGCCATGGCGCCGCCGAGCCCCCGAATCTGGCAGCGGTTGATGGTGTAGGGAATCCAGAGGATTCCGGTCAGGATCACCGTCAGTGTCAGCCAGAACAATTCACGCGTCATAACCCGGTCCCCTCATTCATCGCTGTGCTGAAAGCGAGCTTATACAAGCGCGCAAGATTGTGCCATGCGCAAGGAAGCTCCCGCTACGCGCGAACCCTGACATAGCTGCCGGGCGCGTCCTCGATCGGGGGCAGCGCCTCGGAGCCGACGCTGCGCGCCGGGACTTCCTCGGGATCGAGTTCGCCCAGCCATTGCCGCCAGTCCGGCCACCACGAGCCCTTGTGCTCGACCGCGCCCTTCATCCAATCGGCGACGCTGACGTCCTTGATGTTGTCGTTGGTCCAGTACTGGTACTTGTTCGATGCCGGCGGATTGACCACGCCCGCGATGTGCCCCGAGCCCGACAGCACATACTTCACCGGGCCGCCGAAGAATTGCGAGCCGTACAGCACCGACTCGGCCGGTGCGATGTGGTCCTCGCGGGTGGCGAGGTTGTAGACGGGCACCTTGACCTTGGAGAGATCGAGCAGCGTGTTGTCGAGCACCATCGTGCCCGCGGACAGCCGGTTCTCCAGGTAGCAGTTGCGCAAATAGTAGGAATGGTTCGACGCGGTCATGCGCGTCGCATCCGAATTCCAGTGCAGCAGGTCGAACGCGCTCGGCTGCTGGCCTTTCAGGTAGTTGCTGACGACATAGGACCAGATCAGATCGTTGGAGCGCAGCATGTTGAAGGCCATCGCCATCTTCGAGCCTTCGAGCACGCCGGATGCCTTCATGTCCTGCTCGAGCGATGCGATCTGTTCCTCGTCGACGAACACCAGCAGATCACCCGCATGGGTGAAGTCGACCTGGGCCGCGAAGAACGTCGCCGACGACACGCGCTGGCGGCGCTTCTCGGCGAGCCAGGCCAGCGTGGTCGCGAGCATGGTGCCGCCGACGCAATACCCGGCGGTGTGCACCTTCAGCTCGCCGGTGACCTTCTCGATCACGTCCATCGCCGTGAGCGGGCCTTCCTTCATGTAGTCTTCCCAGCTCTTGGCACCTAACCGCTTGTCGGGATTGACCCATGAGATCACGAACACGGTGATGCCCTGGTCGACGCACCACTTGATGTAGGATTTCTCCGGCTTGAGATCGAGAATGTAGAACTTGTTGATCCAGGGCGGCACGATCAGCAGCGGGGTACGCAGCACGTTCTCCGTGGTCGGAGAATACTGGATCAGCTGCATCATCTCGTTCTGGTAGATCACCTTGCCCGGCGTCGTCGCCATGTTGACGCCGACGACAAGATTGTCCGGGTTGGACTGGCGGATCTTCAGCATGCCCTTGCCGGCCGCGATGTCCTCGGCCAGCATGGTCAGACCGCGGGCGAGGTTCTCGCCGCTGCTGGCCACCGTCTCGCGCAGCACTTCCGGATTGGTCAGCACGAAGTTCGAGGGCGACAGCGCGTTGGTCAGCTGCTGCATGTAGAATTCCGCCTTGCGGCGGGTCTGCGCATCGAGCCCGTCGGCGTCGCGGACCAGCTCCTGCGCCCATTTGGTCGTGAGCAGATAGAGCTGCATCACGAAATCGAAGAACTGGTTCGACTTCCATTCCGGATCGGCAAAGCGCTTGTCGCGCGGCGAGGGCGCGATCGCGGGCGGGGCATCCTGGCCGGCCATGCGGCGCGCCGCCGAACCCCAGAGGTCGAGATAGTCCTTGGCGAGCTTGGTCTGGAGATCGGACGAACGCGACTGGTCCGACAGCCAGTATTCGGCGACCGAGGTGAAGGTCTTGACGACTTCGGCAAGCTCGGCCGGCGGGCGGTCCTGCACCTCGCCGCTCTCGCGGGGCTTGAGGTAGGCGGCCAGCGCCTTGCCGCCGCTCTCCATCGCCCGCGCGACGTTCATCGCGAAGGCTTCCGCATCGAACTTCGTCTCGGGCTTGTTGCCTGGCTTGGGCGTGTCGGTCGTGGCGGTACTCATGAGCAGAACAGTAACGATTCATTCCGTATTCGTCACCGCGAAGCTCGCATCTTTGGCGCTAAACACGCGCCAAGATGTGCTGCACTGCGACAAGGCTTCTTGGTTTTGTCACAATCAGGGTGCACCCACGGGGGCGTGGGCCTTGGATGTTTTCTCGCTCGTACCATTTGTGGGCAGCAATGGTTTGAGCTTGGGCGGGTTGTCGGGTTAGTCTCCGGCAGCTTGCATTGGGACGAGTAAGGGATTTCCCAGGTGTTGGCGTTGAGGGACCTGCAAAAGTCGCTGCCGATCCGCGGCGCGCTGCTGATGGCGGCGCTCATGCTGGGCGGCTGCTCGAGTCAGCTGGCTGACTACACACCCACCGATGCACAGGCCCATCCCAGGGAGCCCGGCACCTACCTCCCGGTGCACGATCTGCCGCCGGATCGCGACCAGGCGATCATTCCGCCGGACCAGCGTGCCAAGATCGAAGCCGAGCTTGCCGCCGCGCGCGACCGCCAGTCGGTTGCCGCAAAGGACGCCAAATAGCAGTCAGCCCGCAGGGCGCGGGCAGGGCGCTGCAAGGTAATCGCTGGCGCCTCCGTCTTGCCGTGCTAAAAGACCTCAGTTCAGCCGAGAGTCAGGGCGAACGACTTCAGCTCCTGTCGTTGAATATTGCTCTAAGCGTTTGATTTTGAGCGATTTTCGTAGAGGGGCGGGAGGCTGCTCGAATGGCCGTGATGGCCGCACGATTCTGTCCTGACGGGTGCCCGGAGCCCAGAGAGCCATGGAAGATTTTTACCGCATCCGTCGCCTTCCGCCTTACGTGTTCGAGCAGGTCAACCGGGCCAAGGCGGCCGCGCGGAATGCCGGCGCCGATATCATCGACCTCGGCATGGGCAATCCGGACCTGCCGGCGCCGGCGCATGTGCTGGAGAAGCTCAAGGAGACGCTCGGCAAGCCGCGCACCGACCGCTACTCGGCCTCCCGCGGCATTCCCGGCCTGCGCCGGGCCCAGGCCGCCTATTACGAGCGCCGGTTCGGCGTGAAGCTCAACCCCGATACCCAGGTGGTGGCCACCCTCGGCTCGAAGGAGGGCTTTGCCAACGTGGCCCAGGCGATCACCGCGCCCGGCGACGTGATCCTCTGTCCGAACCCGAGCTATCCGATCCATGCCTTCGGCTTCCTGATGGCGGGCGGCGTGATCCGCTCGGTGCCCTCGGAGCCGACGCCGCAATTCTTCGAGGCGGCGGAGCGGGCGATCGTGCATTCGATCCCCAAGCCGCTCGCGATGGTCGTCTGCTATCCCTCGAACCCGACCGCCTATGTCGCCAGCCTCGACTTCTACAAGGACCTCGTCGCCTTCGCGAAGAAGCACGAGATCCTGATCCTGTCGGACCTCGCCTATGCCGAGGTCTATTTCGACGAGGGCAACCCGCCGCCCTCGGTGCTGCAGGTGCCCGGTGCCATCGACGTCACCGTCGAGTTCACCTCGATGTCGAAGACCTATTCGATGGCCGGATGGCGCATGGGCTTTGCGGTCGGCAACGACCGCGTGATCGCGGCACTCGCCCGCGTCAAATCCTATCTCGATTACGGCGCCTTCACGCCGGTGCAGGTCGCCGCGACCGCCGCGCTGAACGGTCCCGACGATTGCATCAAGGAGATGCGCGACACCTATCGCAAGCGCCGCGACGCTCTGGTGGAATCGTTCGGCCGCGCCGGCTGGGAGATCCCGCCGCCGGAAGCCTCGATGTTCGCCTGGGTGCCACTGCCGGAGGCCTTCCGCAGCGTCGGCAGCATGCAGTTCGCAACCCTGATGGTGGAGAAATCCGGCGTCGCGGTCTCGCCCGGGGTCGGCTTCGGCGAGCATGGTGAAGGATATGTCCGCATCGCCATGGTGGAAAACGAGCAACGGATCAGGCAGGCCGCACGCGGCGTGCGCCGCTTCCTTGAAAGCGGCATCGAAACGTTGCACAACGTCGTTCCGCTCGCCAATCGGCGTTAAGTTCTCTTCCGACAGGTTTTCCAAAGCATCATGGTTGCACCCCTGAAAGTGGGCATAGCGGGGCTCGGCACCGTGGGCGCCGAAGTTGTCCGTTTGATTGAATCGCAGGCGCGCATGCTTGCGGGCCGCAGCGGCCGCGGCATTCGTGTCGTTGCGGTGACTGCGCGTTCGAAGGCGAAGAAGCGCGGCGTCGATCTGCGCGACGTCGAATGGGCCAAAGATCCGATGGCGCTGGCCACGCATCCCGGCATCGACTGCTTCGTCGAGCTGATGGGTGGTGCGGGCGATCCCGCGTTGTCCGCGGTGGAAGCTGCGCTGAATGCGGGCAAGTCCGTCGTCACCGCCAACAAGGCGTTGCTCGCCAAGCACGGCCTCAAGCTGGCGAAGGCCGCTGAAAAGCACGGCGGGGCGCTGAATTACGAGGCAGCGGTCGGCGCCGCGATCCCCGTCATCAAGACGTTGCGCGAGGGTCTTGCGGGAACCGGCATCAACCGCGTCTACGGCATCCTCAACGGCACCTGCAATTACATCCTGACCCGGATGGAGCAGGAAGGCCTGTCCTTTGCCGAATGTCTCAAGGATGCGCAGCGGCTCGGCTATGCCGAGGCCAATCCGTCCTTCGACGTCGACGGCCACGACACCGCGCAAAAACTCGCCATTCTCGCCAGCCTCGCTTTCGGCACGAAAGTTGCTCAAAGCGCGGTGTATGTCGAAGGTATCTCCTCCATCGCGCCGGAAGATCTGCGCGCCGCTGACGATCTCGGTTACCGGCTCAAGCTGCTCGGCGTTGCCGTTCGCACCGCCAAGGGCATCGAGCAGCGCGTGCATCCGACCATGGTTCCAAAATCCTCCTCGATCGCGCAGGTGATGGGTGTCACCAATGCGGTCACGATCGATGGCGAGGGCATTCCGCCGATCACGCTGGTCGGCCCCGGTGCCGGCGGCGCCGCGACCGCATCCGCCGTCGTCGCGGACATCGCCGACGTCGCCCGCGGCATCCGTGCCAATCCGTTCGGCCGGCCGATCGCCCAGCTGCGCGACACCAAGAAGGCGCCGATGGAGCGCCACGAGGGCGGCTACTACATCCGCCTCTTGGCGCGCGATTTCCCGGGCACTGCGGCCGCGATCGCGACCCGGCTCGCGGAGCAGAAGATTTCGATCGAGTCGATCGTGCAGCGCCACCCGAATGGCGGCGCTGCGCCTGCCGACGGCAAGGCGGTGCCCGTGCCCGTCATCCTGATCACCTATGCCACGCATGAGGACGCCGTGCGCCGCGCGCTCGCGGCCGTGCAGAAGGACAAGGTGATCAGCGGACGGCCGCAGGTGATCCGGATCGAGAAGAACTGAGCGTGAAACGCAGGACACGGTTCGAACGAACCGTGGGTGTTACGAGTTGATGCGGGCGGAGATTTCCGTCCCAAACTGTTTCGAAGGAGTTAGCCGATGTCGACCCATATTTCAGTCCCACCGCAGGCACTGCTCGAGCGCATTCTCACGCTGGAGATCGTGCGCGTGACGGAGCGGGCGGCAGTGTCGTCGGCGCGGCTGCGCGGGCACGGGCAAGAGAAGGCGGCCGACCAGGCCGCGGTGGACGCGATGCGGCGCGAGCTCAACAAGCTGCCGATCCAGGGCACCATCGTGATCGGCGAGGGCGAGCGCGACGAGGCGCCGATGCTGTTCATCGGCGAGAAGGTTGGCGTGAACGCTGGCCCCGAGGTCGACATCGCGGTCGACCCGCTCGAAGGCACCACGCTGTGCGCCAAGAACATGCCGGGCTCGATCGCCACCATGGCGATGGCCGACGGCGGCACGCTACTGCACGCCCCCGACGTTTACATGCAGAAGCTCGCGATCGGTCCCGGCTATGACAAGGGCGTCGTCGATCTCGACGCCTCTCCGGCCGACAACGTCCGCCGTCTCGCCAAGGCCAAGGGCGTCAAGCCTGACGGCATCACCGTTCTGGTGCTCGACCGTCCGCGTCATGCCAGCATCATCGAGAGCGTGCGCTCGACCGGCGCCGCCGTGCGCCTGATCACCGATGGTGACGTCGCCGGCGTGATTCACTGCGCCGACCCCGACAACACCGGCGTCGACATGTATCTCGGCACCGGCGGCGCGCCGGAAGGCGTGCTCGCGGCCGTGGCGCTGCGCTGCATCGGCGGCCAGATGCAGTGCCGCCTGATCCTCGATTCCGGCGAGAAGATCGAGCGCGCCGCCAAGATGGGCGTCAACGATCCCAAGATGATCTACGGCATCGAGGACATGGCGCGCGGCGACTGCCTGTTCGCCGCCACCGGCGTCACCACGGGCTCGCTGCTCTCAGGCGTGAAATTCCGCAAGGACGGCGTGATCGAGACGGAGACGGTCGTGATGCGCTCGGTGACCGGCACCGTGCGCTACATCAAGGCCGAGCACCGCGAGCTCGCGAAGTTCCATTTGGACTAAGACGGCAGCCGTCTCTCCTGCGATCGTCCGACCGCTCTGGTCGGGTGCGCCCCGCGGGCTTGATCCATCGACTGCCCGCTACGGACTGTGAGGCGGCGCGGGCATGAACAGGAACGCGTCGCACAAGGTCAGAGCCAGCTTAGCGGCCAGCTGAAGCTGGCCGACGTCATCGGCCCACGGTTGGAGAAAGGCTTTCGCGGAAGCCAGGTCTCCATTGGCGAGCGCGCGACGCGCGCTCGCGTCGGCCGTGGCATAGCTGTCGGTTGCCATCATGCCGGACAGCGCCTGCGAGAGGCCTTGATCAAAGCTCTCGAGGCGGACTTCCGATTGGTAGTGATCCGGCCTGAGCCTGATCTGGTTCTCGGCCTGTGCCGGATCGAAAAGCCCGACCTTGCCCAGCATGAGCAGCAGCGGATGATTCCGGGCGATGTCCGGGGGAATGATCGGATAGGTCCTGATTCTCCCCAGGCGATCATCAAGGGATGAGAATGAGACGACCGGCCCGATGTTGAAGCGCGAGCTGCGGTGGAGCACCGCGACGCGATGATCGATCTCGGAGTCGGCCTCGAACACCGCGCCGCTCTTCGGTCCGTCGTCCGGGCCGTTTCCGATGAGGTATGCCGAAAGCTGGGCGACGCGGGCGGTGACGCTGCGTTGATCGAGCCCATCCACCTCGAACTCGATCTCTCGTCCCGTGAACGCGGACAATCCGACCGTATAGGCGCCAATGGTCCTGCCCGTACGGTAGGGGACGATCTCGATCCACAATGCGAACGGTTGATCCGGATACGAGGCAAACGCGCTGCGTGATTGTTCCAGCCACATCTCGGGCGAACGGGCCACGTTTCCCCGCCAGACCACGGCGGCAACACCAGACAGCGCCGCGACCACGGCCCCCACAAAGGCTGTCGTGAGGTGCGCATTCTGGGCAAACCCCAGTGCCTTCGTTTCAGCATTGCTTTCGGCTGAGCCCATCGGTGCGACGACGAGGTGCGCGCGGTGGCGGCCCGCGGCGTCGAAGGCTTCCGGCCATAGCCAGGAGGCGCGCTGCCACAGTTGTTGATCGTAAGGTATCGGCGCCGGCATCATGAGGATCGTCATGAGATGGTCGCCGGCACGGATAAACATCGGGCCGTCATCACCGTCGCTGGGTGCGACCGGGCTTCGGCTCCACTCCGCGTCGGGATGACGAACGCGCAATGTCCGGATCAGCGCCGCCTCGTCGGGGAGGCGGGCCTCCTCAAGCAATATGTACGCGACAGGGATGGTCGTCATGGCGGATGCACGCGCGTCCCGACTGGTTCACGTGGTCACATCGCTCGTTGCGGACGAGCTTGACGTGGCGGACAACCGCTATTGTTGCATGGAAAGGATCATGCTTTAAAGCCCTCGATCTCACCCGGAGCCAACCGGGTGCAGGAAAATTCGCGGAGCGAAACATGACATCGACATCACAGCTCTCCGCCGTCAAAGCCCTGGTCTTCGACGTGTTCGGTACCGTCGTGGACTGGCGTACCAGCCTGATCACCGACTTCATGTGGTGGGCCAAAGGGCGCGGCATCACCGCCGACTGGACCGCCCTGGTCGACGGCTGGCGCGGCATGTACATGGCCTCGATGGACGACGTGCGCCAGCATCCCGAACGCGGCTATGTCATGCTCGACGATCTGCATCGCCGTTCGCTGGAGAAGCTGGTCGAGAAGTTCGAGATCAAGGGTCTCACCGACGCCGACCTCGATTATCTCACCAAGGGCTGGCACCGCCTCAATCCGTGGCCCGACAGCGTCGCAGGTCTGACCCGCCTCAAGACAAAGTTCGTGATCTCGCCGCTGTCGAACGGCAACGTTGCGCTGCTCACCAACATGGCAAAGTTCGCAGGCCTGCCGTGGGACCTCATTATGTCGGCCGAGCTGTTCGAGCACTACAAGCCCGATCCCGAGACCTATCTCGGCGCCGCAAAGCTACTCTGCCTCAAGCCGGAAGAGGTGATGATGGTCGCCGCCCACAATGGCGATCTCGCCGCCGCCCAGAAAAACGGGCTGAAGACCGCGTTCGTGGCACGGCCGACCGAGTACGGGCCGCTGCAGAAAGTGGACTTCGAAGCCACCGGGAATTGGGACATCGTCGCGAAGGACTTTGGCGGGGTCGCCGACAAGCTCGGCTGCTGATCCGTTCTCACGACATGCTGCTCGCCGTCAGGAACGCGACCAGGCCATCCACCAGCGCCTGAGAAACCAATTGGCACCACGAAAGATTTGCCAGTCAAGAGACTGAGATTACGCACATCGCCAGACTACTCCTACGGAAGCAGTTCGACCGAAACAGTTCAACGACGGACCACACGCAGGCGCTCTTGAACGTCTGGATTCCGATAAGAGCCCTTAGCGGCCCCGGGAATATGTGTCCAGATCGATACTGCCCCCCGTTAAACGGTGTTTGACGAACACTATTGGGGTTGTTCGGTTTTCACACCGTCCTTACGAAGACACTCGACGCATGGGCCGCCCGAGTGGAGCTGGCGGTGATGACGACTCCATGTTCGTTGCGTTCGAAACATCAACGCTTCGACGTCTGGTTACAACACTGATCAGCGCAATCGTGAACATCAGATACATTTGGATGATTGCGTCTCTATCCATCAAGCTGGTTTCCAGCAGATTGTGAGCGACGCAAAACGCGAGGAATGACATGAGCAGCGCACCTTGGGAGCGGCTGATATCCAAACTCGAGAGAAGATTTCGGAGTGGAACCACTACCACAGCGATGACGGCCAGCACCAATCCGGGAAGGCCAGTCTGCGCAAGCAGATCAAGGTAGCCATTATGTCCAATCGACACTAGCGCGACCCAATCTGTCTCCTTCACATAATGAAAGACTGGGGTCCGGTTGCCACCGATATTCCAAAACGAACCATAGCCCGAGCCCAGAAGCCAATTGTCCTTCCAGTAAGCGACCAAGACGCTCCAAATTTGAACCCGCCCCGTGAAAGCATCGGGGCGGCTAAAGATTGCAACGATCTCGCTCCAAAAGCCGATGGCCAGGCCGACAGCGATCAGTCCCGCTATCGCGAGTGCAGGCACAAGCAGGATTCGAAAGCGCGGATTGTAGTTCTGAAATAGCCAACCTGCTGCCAAGCCTAGGAGCAAAAGGCCATAAGAAGTCTTGGCATGTGTAAAATAGAGAAAGACGAGGCTACCCAGCACAACAGCGAACCGCACCCAAGTTTTGATGGTTCTCGCGTCAAACACAAAAGCGAAAATTGTTAGAGCACAGACGGCGCCAGCGAAGTTTTTCTGGACCATCACGCCTTTCCAGTTGCCTATCAATTCAGGATCGAGACCAAAACCTTCAATATCAAGTTGTTGATGGATCCCTATCGACGGCAATGCAATCACGCATAAGGCACGCTAAGGCACCCCAGGCCACCAAATCTTCCATCAGAAAAAATTCCCGAAAAAATTCTCCCTATCGGAAGTTGCGCGGAGCGATCAACCCCGGGTTGATACGGGCGGCGGTACCATAATGGGGCCGAAACGGCATACACGTCCAAATCGGGACAATGTGACGCACTATACTAAAGGTTACTTACCGACGTTAACCGCCAACCGCCGCCACGAAGTTGTCTACGACGGGGACAATCCGACGGCAGGCTTCGCTATTGCCGTGGGTGGCGTCGGTCTCGAGCACGCTGCAAACATCGATCACGCCCGCGAGTTGTAGGTCACCGCGGGACCGCGCAGCGCGTTGTTGAAGTTGACGCGCTCTGTGTTGGAGCCGGCGCCGACTGTCGTCTAGTTCGCGGCGGACCAGCTGTCCGTGCTCGATGTCGCTGGCGTGATGGTGCCGTCGAACACCTTTGCGTTCGGGAAGTAACTAGCGATCGTCAGACGATCGGCGATCAGCTGCGCCGCGGTGCGGCCGCCCGTGAAAATGTCGATCGTGCCGCAACCGAGGAACAGGCGCGTGACGTCGGCATCCTGACCCAACTGGACGCGGTTGGCGTGCGAGACCACAAATTTCTGCGCCGATCACCCGTGCAGCCGTACTGGTTGGTCGGGCCCCATTTCGCTAAGCCTCGGCCGAGAACCTGATCTTCGGGTGTCACGACGATGGTCGCGCATTCCGGCGGGCCACCGCTGGCGATGTATTTGCTGCCGCTCGGCCTCGGCAAGGAGGTCTATGCCGGCACGACCAGCCTGTTCTTCACGGTCGGCAATGCGACCAAGGCGGTGCCGTGGCTGCTGCTGGTGCGGCCGTCAGGCCATGTCTGGATCGTGATGGCGGCGTGCCTGCTCGCGATCCCTAGCGGCGTCTGGCTCGGTTGGCGGCTGCACGGACGGCTCGACCAGCAACAGATCTACCGTGCCTGCTACGGCCTGCTGGTGGTCACCGCGCTAAAACTGTTGTGGGACGGTGTGTCCGGCTATCTCGCCTGATCCTCGTGCACGCAGAACATCGCGATCGCCAGATCGATCCGCTTGTCGAGCTGGCGGCGGTTGAGATCGGTGTCCGATCTCGTCGCCTTGTGCGGGGGCTGCGGAAAAAATGCACCTTGACGCAAACGGCCGTTCACAATTTGTGACCTGCCCGCAACATGGGTTCCCAAATCGTGACATCGGAAACGTTCCGACGCTCTCGTGGTCTTGGCATCGGATTTGCTGACCGCCATACCGGGTGCAGGTGATTTGCAAGCCTTTTGCTGGTCACGGGAATGGGGGAATGGGTGCAGTTTCTTGGGAAGGCGCTGCTTCGCGCAGCCATTGCTGCTGCATCGCTCCTTCTGGCCCCATCCGTGTCTGCCTTCGCGCAGACGGCCGACCTGTCGATCTCTGTCACTGACGGCCATTTCCTTGTCGTTCAAGGCCGCGCAAATACCTACACCATCACGGTGGGTAATGCTGGCCCTGACGCTGCCATCGGCGCGACGGTCGTGGATACCTTGCCTGCGGATCTGACGCTCGCGACCTGGACCTGCGTCGGGGCAGGAGGGGGGACCTGTGCGGCGTCGGGATCCGGCAACATCAACGATACGGTCGATCTTCCCGTCGGTGGGACCCTCACTTACACGCTCAACACCACGATTTCACCGTCGGCTTCGACAAGCGCCAATCTGAGCAATACCGCGACCGTGTCAGCCCCCGCCGGCGTTACTGACCCAGACCCGAGCAACAATTCAGGCACGGATAATGATCTCGTCGGTGCCGGAGTCGATCTCGTCATCAACATGACGGACAGCGTCACCAGCGTGACCGCAGGGGGGACGACCACCTACACCATCGTTGCGAGCAATGCCGGTCCCAACGGGGCAGACGCGACTGTTACGGATACCTTGCCCGCGGCGTTGACGGGCGCCACATGGACCTGCATCGGAGCGGGCGGGGCCGCATGTACCGCGTCCGGGTCCGGCAATATCAACGATGCGACGGTCACCCTTCCCGCGGGCAGCAGCGTGACCTACACGGTCTCGGCAACCATTTCGCCGGCCGCAAGTGGAACGTTGAGCAATACTGCGACCGTGTCCATCCGGACCGCGTTTCTGAACGAATCCAATACCGCAAATAACAGCGCCACCGACAACGATACGATCGTGCCCATTTCCGGAACCGCGACGGCGCTCAATTCCAGCAGCAATCCCAGTCGTCTCGGAGAGCCCGTGACCTTCACCGCAACGGTGACGAGCGGTGCGGGAACGCCGGCCGGAACGGTCACCTTCAAGGACGGCGCAACGGTGATCGGCACGGCTGCGCTGTCCGCCGGTGTCGCCAGTTTCGCGACGTCTGCCCTGACGCGCGGATCGCATGCGATCACCGCGAGCTACGGCGGAGGCGTCGGCTTCTCGGCAAGCGTTTCGGCCGCGCTTCAGCAATCGGTCGGCGATCCCCTGGACAGTCTCAAGCTGCGCGCGATGCAGGTGATCGCAGCACCCGTCGTTGCGCAGACCTCAGGTCAGGCCATCAGCGGTGCAATCAACAGTGCGATCAACGACGCGTTCGCGGGCAACGGTTCGCCCGTGACGATGAACGGCGGCGGTGTGCGCTTCAATTTCGCGGCTGAGACACCGGATGCCGGCGACCCGGCAGGAGCGGGACTCCCGCCGAACGCAATGGCGTTGTCCGCGGATCCTGCCGCGCGGCCCAGCGCGTCTCCGGCCCGCATCGACAACGCCTTCGACGCCCTGGCTTACGCTGCGCCTGTCAAGGCGACGCCCTTGAGGAAGACTTCGCCGGACTGGTTCGGTTGGGCCGAGGTGCGCGGTGCCGTGCTCGATCACTGGTCGGCACCGGTGCTCGGTGCGCCCGCAACGGCCTCGACCTTGTATGGAAACCAGGTCAATTTGCTGGCCGGTCTGACCTGGAAGGCGACGCCTGTCCTCGCGATCGGCGCGCTCGGCGGCTACGAGACCTTCGATTATCGCTCCGACGCGCTCCAGGGGCGCCTCCAGGGCGATGGCTGGACGGTCGGCTCTTATCTCGGTTGGCTGATGGCCGCCAACCTGCGTCTCGACGCCGGTGTCGCCTATTCGGGCATTGGCTATGATGGTTCTTCCGGACTCGCTGCAGCCAATTTCACCGGCCATCGGCTTCTTGTCACCGGAGGTTTCACCGGGACCTACGCAACGATGGGCTGGCAACTCGAGCCATCGCTGCGCGTCTACGCGTTGTGGGAGCATGAAGACGCCTACACCGACACGCTCGGGACGCAGCAGGTGGCGCGCAATTTCTCGACCGGCCGCGCCAGCGCCGGTGCAAAGGTCGCCTATCCCTTCACGATATCGCCGGGCACCCAGATCGCGCCTTATGCCGGTGTCTACAGCGATTACTATTTCAATCGCGACGACGCAGCGCAGCTCCTGGTGCTCGGGGCGGTTCCGACGGTCTACGCGCTCGACGGCTGGTCGGCACGCGCCGTGGGCGGCGTCACGGCGCAGTTTGCCAATGGTGGGCAGCTCGCGCTCGGCGCCGAGCGCGCGGGTCTTGGCGGCAATGTGGGTCTGTGGACCTACCGCGCCCGCGCATCGGTCCCGTTCGGGGCCCAATAGCGCTCCGGCTATCTCGCCTGATCCTCGCCCGCGCAGAACATCGCAATCGCAAGATCAATCCGCTTGTCCAGCGCACGGCGGTTGAGCTTGAATCCCTCGTCGGTCAGCAGCCTGAAATGATCGTGGCTGAACACCATGCCGAGCAGCATTTCGGAGACGACGCGGAGCGACACGCCCTCGAGGCGCGGCTCCAGGCGTACGGTCTTGAGCAGGTCTGCGACGTCGTCCGTGCCGGTCTCCATGATCACCTCCGCGAACATGCGGCCGAGGCCCGGTGAGGCCTGACGCTCGCCGATGATCAGCCGATGCAGCGCGATCTCGCCGGGTGCCAGCGCTACGTCCGCAACGCGCCGGAGTGCTGTCCGGAGCTGCATCGTCGGCGATCCTGTCAATGGAGGGTTGGCGAAGTGCGCCTCGGGGAGGCTGCGCAGCAGCATCGCGCGGAACAGCTCGGTCTTGCTTTCGAACAGTTTGTAGAGCGTCTTCTTCGACATGCCGGCAGCGCCGGCGATGTCGTCCATCGTCGTTGCGGCAAAGCCCTTGCTGGTGAAGGTGTCCTTGGCCGCCGCCAGCAACTGCGACATGCGCGCATCCGGAGCCGAATGGTTAAGGTTTCGTTGCGACGAGGCGCTGCCGCCGGCGCGCCCGGGAGTCTCCGCTGTTTTCGCCATATCAGACCCCGCCGCCGAATGTGAGCCGCTTCACGACTGCTTGAACCGGAATACGACACGACCCTAGCACTTGACTTCGGGAATGGAAACTACCAAGTTTCCTGATGGAAACCGAAGAGTTTCCGAATGTTTCTGTTGCCGCGATTTCGCCTTGGGCCGGTCCGCAACATCATCACATGGATCGTCATCATGTCTGCCCCGATCGTCCGCACCGTTCCGTTACTTGCCCTGCTGTCGCTCGCGGCCTGCGGCGAGCAGAGCCAGCCGCCGGTCGCGCAGCAGACGGCGCCGGAGGTCGGCGTCCTCATCCTGAAGCCGCAGGAGGCGAAGATCTCGACCGTCCTGCCGGGGCGCGTCGTCGCCTACCAGACCTCCGAGGTCCGGCCGCAGGTCACGGGAATCCTGCTCAAGCGCGACTTCGTGGAAGGCACCGAAGTGAAGGAGGGCGACCTGCTCTATGAAATCGATCCCGTCCAGTACAAGGCCGCGCTCGCCAGTGCCGAGGCGGCGGTGCAGCGGGCCGAGGCCACGGTCGTCAGCGTGAAGCTGAAGGCCCAGCGCAAGACCCAGCTTCTGCAGACCAATGCCGCGAGCCAGCAGGACGTTGACGATGCCGTTGCCGCCTACAAGCAGGGCGAGGCCGATCTGAGCGCCGCGCAGGCCAATCGCGACACCGCCGCGATCTCGCTGGATCGCACCAAGGTCACGGCGTCGATCTCGGGCCGGATCGGCAAGTCGACGATCACGCCCGGCGCGCTGGTCACCGCGAGCCAGGCGACCGCGATGACCACGATCCAGCAGCTCGATCCTGTCTATGTCGATCTCGACCAGTCGACCTCGGAGATGGAGCGCCTGCGCGGCCAGCTCGCGGGCGGAAAGCTCAGGCGGCCGGACGAGGGCGTGCAGGTCGAGCTCCTGATGGAGAGCGGCAAAACCTATGGCCACAAGGGCAAATACGGCTTCACCGATGCGAGCGTCAACGAGAGCACCGGCTCGGTCTCCTCGCGCGCGATCTTCGCCAATCCCGAGCGGGCGCTGCTGCCCGGCATGTATGTGCGCGCCCGCGTCGTTGCCGGCGTCGATCCGGACGCGATCCTGGTGCCGCAGCGGGCGGTCTCGCGCAACCCGCTGGGACAGGCGGTCGCGATGTTCGTCGACAAGGACGGCAAGATCGAGCAGCGCACGCTGGATCTCGGCGAGGACGTCGATGGCAACTGGCTGGTGCAGTCGGGCGCCAGGGCGGGCGACCGCCTTGTCGTCGATGGCACGCAGAAGGCGCGGCCCGGCGCGGCCGTAAAGACCGTCGAGGTCGCGGTGGATCCGGCCACCGGCCTGACGGTGAACCCGACGCGGCAGGCCGATGCGCGGCCGACGCCCGCGACAGCTGAGCAGTAAGCGCCGAGTCATCATCATGTCGCATTTCTTCATCAAGCGGCCGATCTTCGCCTGGGTCATCGCCATCCTGATCATGCTGGGCGGCGTGCTCGCGATCATGCGCCTGCCGATCGCGCAATATCCGCAGATTGCCCCGACCGTCGTCACGATCACGGCGACCTATCCCGGCGCCAATGCCGAGACCGCGGAGAATTCGGTGACCAAGGTCATCGAGCAGAACATGACCGGTCTCGACTATCTCCAGTACATGTCCTCGTCGAGCACCTCGACAGGTGTCGTGTCGATTTCGCTGACCTTCACCAACTCGGCCGACGCCGACATCGCCCAGGTGCAGGTGCAGAACAAGCTGCAGCTCGCCACCCCGCTGCTGCCGCAGGTGGTGCAGCAGCAGGGCATCAAGGTCGTGAAGTCGTCGTCGAGCTTTTTGATGGTGCTCGGCTTCGTCTCCGAGGACGGTCGGCTCAGCGCCAGCGACATCGCCGACTACGTCGCGTCCTCGATCAACGATCCGATCAGCCGCGTGGCCGGCGTCGGTCAGGTGCAGCTGTTCGGCTCCGAATACGCCATGCGGATCTGGCTCGACCCCGACAAGCTCGCCAAATACAACCTGATGCCGGGCGACGTCACCGCGGCGATCCAGGCCCAGAACACGCAGGTGACGGCCGGACAGCTCGGCGGCCTGCCGTCGGTCAGCGGCCAGCAGCTCAACGCCACCATCACCTCGCAGAGCCGCCTCCAGACCGTCGGCCAGTTCAAGGACATCATCCTGCGAACTGCCTCATCCGGCCAGACGGTGCGCATCGGCGACGTCGCGCGCGTCGAGCTCGGGTCGAAGTCCTACGATTCGACGGCGCGCTATAACGGCAAGCCGGCTTCGGGCATGGGCATCAGCCTTGCAACCGGCGCCAATGCGGTTGCGACCTCCGAAGCCGTGAAGACGCGCATTGCCCAGCTCACGGCCACCATGCCTGAGGGGCTGCGCGTCATCTATCCCTATGACACCACGCCGTTCGTCAAGCTGTCGATCGAGAAGGTGATCCATACGCTGTTCGAGGCGATCGCGCTCGTCTTCGTCGTGATGTTCGTGTTCCTGCAAAGCTGGCGCGCCACCATCATTCCGACCATCGCCGTTCCCGTGGTGCTGCTCGGGACCTTCGGCGTGCTCTCGCTTGCGGGCTATTCGATCAACACCCTGACGATGTTCGCGATGGTGCTGGCGATCGGCCTCTTGGTCGACGACGCCATCGTCGTGGTCGAGAACGTCGAGCGGGTGATGGTCGAGGAGCATCTGTCCCCGCGCGAGGCGACCGAGAAGTCCATGCGCGAGATCACCGGCGCGCTGGTCGGGATCGGCGTCGTGCTCTCGGCCGTGTTCATTCCCATGGCGTTCTTCAACGGCTCGGTGGGCATCATCTACCGGCAGTTCGCGCTCACCATCGTCACGGCGATGCTGCTCTCGGTGCTGGTGGCGCTCGTGCTGACGCCGGCTTTGTGCGCCACGATCCTGAAGCCGCCGAAGCATCACGGCGCGCAGCGCGGCTTCTTCGCCCTGTTCAACCGCGGCTTCGACCGCATGGCCGATGGCTATCAGCGCGGCGCGGGCGTCGCGATCAAGCGCGTCGCTGGGATGCTGATGGCTTTCGTGGCGATCGTCGCCGCCATGGTGTTCCTGTTCCAGCGGCTGCCGAGCTCGTTCCTGCCCGAAGAGGACCAGGGCACGATCATGACCCTGATCCAGCTTCCGGTCGGCGCCACCTCGGCGCGCACGCTCGATGTCATCAAGCAGGTCGAGCATCAATATCTCGCCAACGAGAAGGATGCCGTGGAAGGCGTGTTCGCGGTCAGCGGCTACAGCTTCGCGGGCCAGGGCCAGAACGTCGGATTGGCCTTCGTCAGCCTGAAGCCGTTCGACGCGCGCAAGCATCAGGCAACGTCGGCGCAAGCCGTGGTCGGCCGCGCCATGGGGGCGTTCGCAAAAATCCGCGACGCGATGGTGTTTGCGGTGCTGCCGCCCTCGATTCCCGGATTTGGCAATGCGGGTGGCTTCGACCTCTATCTCCAGGACACCGGCGGCAACGGTCACGAGGCGCTGATCAAGGCGCGTAACCAGCTGCTCGGCCAGTTGGCTGCCGACAAGCGCGTGGCGCAGGCGCGTCCGAATGGTCAGGACGATACGCCGCAATTCAATCTCGACGTCGATCAGGCCAAGGCCACGGCCCTCGGCGTGAATCTGAGCGACCTCAACACCACGCTGTCCGCGGCGTGGGGCGGCGCCTATGTCAACGACTTCATCGACCGCGGCCGCGTCAAGCAGGTCTATGTCCAGAGCGATGCGCCGTTCCGCATGGATACCAGCGATATCGGCCGCTGGTACGTCCGCAATGCGTCGGGCTCGATGGTGCCGTTCTCGGCGCTGGCGACCAATCGCTGGAGCTTCGGCTCGCCGCGCCTCGAGCGCTACAACGGCGTCGCGGCCGTCGAGCTCCAGGGTCAGGCCGGGCAGGGCATCAGCTCGGGCGTCGCCATGCAGGCGGTGGAGGAGCAGATGGCCAGGCTCCCGAAGGGCTACGGCCACGAATGGACCGGCCTGTCGTTCCAGGAGCGGCTCACCGGCAGCCAGACGCTGTATCTCTATTCGATCTCGCTGCTGATCGTCTTCCTCAGCCTTGCCGCGCTCTACGAGAGCTGGTCGGTGCCGTTCGCGGTGATGCTGACGGTGCCGATCGGCGTGCTCGGTGCGCTGGTCGGAGCCACACTGTTCAGCCAGGCCAACGACGTCTATTTCCAGGTCGGCCTGCTCACCACGATCGGTCTTGCCTCGAAGAACGCGATCCTGATCGTCGAATTCGCGCTGGAGCAGATCGCAGCCGGCCGCAGCCTCGTCGAGGCCACGCTGCACGCGGCGCGGCAGCGCCTGCGCCCGATCCTGATGACGTCGCTCGCCTTCATCCTCGGCGTGCTGCCGCTGGCGGTGGCGACAGGCGCGGGCTCGGCCAGCCAGAACGCGGTCGGCATCGGCGTTGCCGGCGGCATGATCGCGGCGACCGTGCTCGGCATCTTCTTCGTGCCTGCGCTGTTCGTCCTGGTCCGGCGGATTTTCCCGGGCGCGCGGACGGACGAAGCCGCCTCAACGTCTCCCCCCGC
>NZ_AKIY01000041.1 GCF_000282615.1 Bradyrhizobium sp. YR681
GGGCGAGCCGGATCGTGGCGGCGCCGTCCGCCGGCGGACAGGCCGTGGTCCGCGTCCAGGTCCGCGGGGCAGGGGCCGGCGACACGCTGGTGGCGCGGCTCGCCCGCGAGCTCGGCCTCGACGTAGCACTGCTGTCGGCCCGCATCGACGAGATCGGCGGCCAGCATGTGGGCTCGCTCACTCTCGGTATTCCCGGCGGCGAGGACGCGGTGACGCGCACGCTCGCCTGGCTGTCTCAATATCAATTCCCGGCGGAGCGTCTCGGCTATGTCGCCTGAACTCGTCAATCTGATCATCCAGGCGACCTTCGAAAGCCTGTACATGGTGGGTATCGCGGCGCTGCTCGGCACCGTCTTCGGCCTGCCGCTCGGCGTCTTCCTCGCGACCAGCCGGAAGGGCGAGCTGTTCGCGGCGCCCATCGTCAATCGCGTGCTCGGCGCCGTCGTCAATGCGACGCGCTCCACGCCCTTCATCATCCTGGTCGTCGCCATCATCCCGTTCACGCGGCTCATTGCCGGCACCTCGATCGGCTCGACCGCGGCGATCGTGCCGCTCACCATCGCATCGGCGCCGTTCATCGCGCGCCTCGTCGAAGCCGCGATCCGCGAGGTCGACGGCGGCCTGATCGAGACCGCGTCCTCGTTCGGGGCGTCCCCAATCCAGATCGTGTTCAAGGTGCTGATCCCCGAGGCGTTGCCCGGCCTGCTGCTGGCGTTGACGCTCGCGGTGGTCAGCCTGCTCGGCTACTCCGCCATGGTCGGCGCGGTCGGCGGTGGCGGCCTTGGCGATCTCGGCATCCGCTACGGCTACCAGCGCTTCATGCCGGAGATGATGCTGGCCGTCGTCGTCGTGCTGATCGCGCTGGTGCAGCTCGTCCAGAGCGCGGGCGACTATCTGGCACGCCGCGTCAACCGCCGCCTGCGGCACCGCTGATCAACATTTTCTGAACTGGAGATATCCATGCGTTTTCTGGCAACCCTTGCGGCTGCAGCCTTGCTTGCGACCTCGGCGAGAGCCGAGACCATCCGCGTCGGCGTCACCGCCGGTCCCCATGCCGAGATCCTCGACGTCGTGAAGAAGGTCGGCGCCGAGCGCGGCCTCGACATCAAAGTGGTCGAGTTCACCGACTACGTGATCCCGAACCAGGCGCTGGCGCTGAAGGACCTGGAAGCCAACTCGTTCCAGCACGAGCCGTACCTGAAGAACCAGATCTCCAAGACCGGCTGGAAGATCGTCAAGATCGCCAACACCATCGGCTCGCCGCAGGGCGTCTATTCGCAGAAATACAAGAAGCTCGCCGATCTGCCGGAAGGCGCCCGCGTCGCCATCGCCAACGATCCCTCCAACGGTGCCCGCGGCCTGATGATCCTGGCGTTGCACGGCGTGATCAAGCTGAAGGACCCGAACAACGTGTCCTCGACCATCGCCGACATCACCGACAACCCGAAAAAGCTGCGCTTCGTCGAGCTCGATGCCGCCCAGCTTCCGCGCGCGCTGCAGGACGTCGACGTCGTCTCGATCAACAACAATTACGCCGTGCAGGCCGGCCTCAATCCGGCGACCGACGCGATCGCGCGCGAAAACCCCGATGGACCCTGGGTCAACATCCTCGCCGTCCGCGAGGAGGACAAGGACAAGCCGTGGGTGAAGCAGCTGATCGAGGCCTATCACTCCGAACCGGTGAAGGCGTTCCTGCAGACGCGCTTCAAGGGTACGTATCTGCCGACCTGGTAGAGGCAGCGGGCGCGTCAGGCCGCGAGCCGGCTATGCCGCCGGCGGATAGTAGAGAAACTCGATCATCAGGCAGCCGTCGCGGGTGAAGAACGGTCCATGCTCGACATGGGCCGGCCGCCGAGCCGAGTTTCCCACCTGGGCTCGGGAGCAGGGATACCGGTGAAGGCGGGGCGCCTTCACCCCGCGGCCAGTTCGGCCTCATGCGCCGGCACGCCGATCGACGCCGGACCTGCAACGAGACTGTCGAGGTCGACCAGCAACAGATCGGCGATGTGGGTGAGCTGGTGCAGCGGGATGCTCGTCTCGCCGCGCTCGGCGCGCGACACGAAATCGGGCGAGACGCCGATGAGGTTCGCGATCTGGCTCTGGGTGTAGCCACGCGCCTCGCGCGCGGCCTTGACCTGTGCGCCAATGTGCTGCCGGTGCAGGGCCTGCTCTTGCTCGGTCATCATGAGGGCCTGCTCGTCCGGGCTCGCAACGCCGTCCGCGAAGGCAACGCCGAGCAGCCTCCGCTTCTGCCAGGCGACGCGGCAGGGCTTTCGCAAGCCGTCGGCGAAGATCAGCGTGGCCTGTTTCGGAAACGCCAGCGACCAGTCCAGCTTCAGCCGTGCGCCCGTGCCGGACACGTCTGCGATCGTGCAGGGCACGCTCACGGTGCCCCTGGCGCCGTCGAACTCGATGAGGCCTGTTCTCGCAGTCGATTGCCTGGTCGCAGCGCGCAATTCGCTCATGGACGTCGCCCCCGGATGCCCAGCACACGCTGGCGCAGAACGTCGCGGTCACGTTCCGCAAAGCGAATGAAATATTCCGCAACAGATTTTACCCCCAGGGTTCCCTGGGAACAATCGAGCGGCGAGGGCATGGTAAAGGATTCGTTCTCCATGCCCGATTTCGACGTCACCGGAGATCCGGTCGATCGACCGTGTCCGTCTAGAAAGATTCCAAATCCGGGAAGCACGCGCGTCGAGGCGCGCATGAGCGCATTGGTCGCACGCGCTGCACACAGCTCTGGAGCGATTCTAACGCTGTTCCTATCGCGCTCAGAAATCGCCTGCGTTAGGGCGGGGCACCAAAAACGATACCGGCAAAGCCGGCAGTGTGTGGGGCTTCGAAACACGTGTCCGACTTCCAACTTCCTTCGCGTTCGCTAACGCGTCCTTTCCGGCTTCAGGTGCTTTTGCTCGGAGCCGTCAGTCCGCTCGCTCTCATCGTTTCCTTCGCTCCCGTACAGGCGCAGACGCAAATTCCTTCCGTCACCGTCGAAGCGCCGGCCGAGCGCCCACGCCCGGCGGCGGTTGCCTCCTCACGTCGGCCGGCAGCGACGCGCACCTCGCGCGCCAACCGTCGTGCTCCGGCGCAGCCAGCCGCGCCGACCCGGTCGGCGTCGAACGGCGCCACGGGTGAACGCGCCGGCGGACCTGTGCGCGGTTTCGTCGCGACGCGCAGCGGCACCGCCACCAAGACCGATACCCCGCTGATCGAGACCCCGCAGTCGATCTCCGTCATCACCACCGACCAAGTCAGGAATCAGGGCGCAGTCTCGATCGGCGAGGCCTTGCGCTACACCGCCGGCGTCAGTGGCGACGTCAATGGCGGCTCGGACACGCGATTCGGCGGTCTCCAGATCCGCGGCTTCGACATGACCATGCCGGGCCTCTACATCGACGGCCTCAGGATTCCCTCCAGCAATTACGTGCATTTCAACGGGCTCGATCCCTACGGCGCCGAACGCCTCGAGGTCTTGAAGGGGCCGTCTTCGGCGATGTATGGCGGCAGCGGCACCGGCGGCCTGCTCAACTACGTGACAAAACTGCCGACGGCGCAGCAGTTCGGCGAAGTCTCGGTCTCCGGGGGCAGCTTCAACCGCTATCAGGGCCAGTTCGACATGGGCGGCCCCGCCAACAAGGAAGGCACCGTGCTATGGCGCCTGACCGGCGTAGTGCGCGACGGCGAGACCCAGGTCGACTTCAGCAAGGACAATCGCGTCTTCATCGCGCCTGCCGTCACCTTCAAACCGAACGACGACACCACCATCACCGTGCTCGCCAATTACCAGAAGGACCGGGCAGGGTGGGGGCTGCAATTCCTGCCGGCCTCCGGCACGGTATGGCCGAACAACGGCCGCACCATCCCGGTCTCGTTCTTTGCGGGCGTGCCGAGCTTCGACGCCTTCAACACCGAGATCGCGACGATCGGCTACCAGCTCTCGCACAATTTCACCGACAACGTCACGTTCCGGCAGAACCTGCGCTACGCCTACCAGCACAACGAGGAGAAAGTGTTTTACGGCGGCGGCTATACTAACGAGGCCGCGGGGCAGCTCGCGCGATACGGCAGCACCAGCAACTCCTATATCAACTCCTTTGCGGTGGATAACCAGCTTCAGGGCAAGTTCACGACCGGCATCCTCAGCCACACCACGCTGGTGGGGGTCGACTATCGCAACACCACGTTCCGCGACACCGCCTTCAGCGTCACGACGTCGGCCCCCGAGATCAACGTCTTCAATCCGGTCTACAGTTACGACTGGACCGTCGGCGCCATGAGCGACGACACCGGCGTCAAGCAGTCGCAGGTCGGCCTCTATGCGCAGGACCAGATCAAGCTCGGCCGGCTGTCCTTCCAGCTCGGTGGGCGCCAGGATTTCGTGACGACGCAGGTCGACAGCGGTCTCGCCAACACGTCGGTCTCGAAGGATGCGTCGGCCTTCACCGGCCGCGCCGCTGTGATGTACAATTTCGACAACGGGATCGCGCCTTACTTCAGCTACTCGGAATCGTTCCTGCCGGTGCTTGCGACAGGGCTGGGCGGCCAGATGCTCAATCCCGAGACCGGCGTCCAGTACGAGGTCGGCGTCAAGTACCAGCCGCTTGGCTGGAACGCGCTGTTCACCTTGGCCGCGTTCGACCTGACGCGCGACAACGTCGTCACCTACGCCCCGGGGTCGGTCTTCGCCGAACAGACCGGCCAGGTGAAATCGCGCGGCATCGAGCTCGAAGGCACGATGTCGCTCGCCGACGGCTGGAACCTGCGCGCCGCCTATGCCTATGTCGATGCCGTGGTGACGCAGGATCCGGTCAATGTCGGCAAGGCGCCGGTCACGGTGCCGCTCAACCGCGCCTCGCTGTGGAGCGACTACACGCTTCAAAACGGACTGCTTGCCGGCCTGCAGTTCGGCGGCGGCATCCGCTATGTCGGCACGACCTGGGGCGACGATGCCAACACGTTCAAGGTGGGATCATCGACGGTGCTGGACGCGTTGCTCGCCTATAGCAGGGACAATTGGCGCCTGTCGCTGAACGTGACCAACCTTGCCGACACCCGCTATGTCGCTGCGTGCTACAGCCTGTCGGGCTGTTTCTATGCCGAAGGGCGCAAGGCCATCGGCAAGCTGACCTACCGCTGGTGAGTTCGAATTGAGGACGGTCCGGCAGCGGCAGCCGGACCAGCTGGATGAGAGCAGAAGGACGATGAGAGCGATATTCGGCAAGCTGCATCGCTGGGCGGGCCTGCTCACGGCCGGATTCCTGTTCTTCTCCGGCATCACCGGCGCGATCATCTCCTGGGACCATGAGCTCGACGACGTCCTGAACGGCCATCTGTTCGACGTCACCAGCAAGGGCCCGGCGATCCCATCCATCGAGCTGGCCAAACTGATCGAGCAGCGCGACCCGCGGGCGCGCGTGGTCTACCTCTTCATGACGCCGGAGGAGGGGCATTCGCTCTGGTTCTTCATCATGCCCAGGATCGATCCGGCGACCGGCAAGCGCTATGCGCTGGACTACAACCAGGTCTTCCTCGATCCCAACACCGGCGTCGAGCTCGGCCGCCGCTACTGGGGCGCGGTGTGGCCGGTGACGCGCGAGAACTTCGTCTCGTTCCTCTACAAGCTGCACTACACCATGCACATCCCGGAATTCTGGGGCAGCGATCGCTGGGGCATGCGGCTGCTCGGCATCATCGCGATCATCTGGACCATCGACTGCTTCGTCGGCTTCTATCTGACGCTGCCGTCGCGGCGGAGCAAAAAGGCCGCGCGGGCACCGCAGGTGACGCGCCAGCTCGAGCGCGGCTTCTGGGCGCGCTGGGCGCCGGCCTGGATGATCAAGACCTCAGGCAGCGCCTACCGGATCAATTTCGACATCCATCGCGCCTTCAGCCTGTGGACCTGGGGCGTGCTGTTCATCATCGCCTTCACGGCGTTTTCGCTGAACCTCTATTTCGAGGTGTTCTCGCCGCTGATGAAGATGGTGTCGAACTACACCCCGACGCCCTATGAGCAGCGGCCGTACCGCGACCTCGACGATCCCATCGAGCCCAAGGTGAATTTCGCCGAGATCGCCGCGCGCGCGGCGGCCGACGGCAAGGCGCGGGGGTGGACCGTTCCGGTCGGCGCGCTCAGCTACGGCCCGGCCCATGGCGTCTACGCCGCCGCCTACTTCCATCCCGGCGACGACCATGGCGCCGGCGGCGTCGGCCCGGCGCAGCTTTACTACGACAGCGAGGACGGCCGTCCGCTCGGCGAGCGGCTGCCCTGGGTCGGCACGGCCGCCGACATCTTCGTACAGGCGCAGTTTCCGCTGCATTCGGGCCGCATCGTCGGCCTGTTCGGCCGGATCCTGATCTCGATCATGGGCCTGGTGGTGGCCGCGCTCTCGGTCACCGGCGTCGTGATCTGGTGGCGCAAGCGCCGGGCCCGTGTCCGCGTGCGCGAGACCGCGGCGATGCGCCTGAACCGGCAGCTGACGCCGGCGGAGTAGGCCGATCACGCCCCTGCCGGTAATCGCCGTGCCGCACACGTTTGATCGGAATCAAGTCAGTCCCTGGGAATCTTCGCTAGCTTCGCTGCGTGATTAACTCGATTTGCGTCCTCAGGGCTTGATGGCCCTTGTTTGCTTTCCTCTGCGATAGGTTGGTCAAGCACGCCAGGACCAGGCACGCCAGGACAGACGGACGCGAGAGGATGCTGATGCTGCGCACTTACTATTTCGATATGAAGGATGGCGTTCCGGCTCGGGACAAGTCAGGTCTGGAGTTTGGAAGCGATGGCGCCGCCATTGCCCACAGCAAGAGCCTGGCGGAAGACGTTCGCGCGACACGGCCGGGAGGACATCCGGATCTCCGGATCGTCGTCATCGATGAGAACGGTCGGGAAGTTCATCGCGAACCGGTCTATTCAGTGAGCAGCTGACCGTCGCGGTCCACTTGGGCCGGCGGAGCAGGGCCCCGCGCCCGCCAGCCCATCGCGGATGAACCTTCCCGCGACACAGAGTCACAAAGACTGAAGACAGCTCTTGCGTCGTGGAATCGTTATGAAGCGCCTTGCCTTGCTCTGCCTGCTCGTCCTTGCCGCGAACGCAAATGCGGCCACGCCCGAGCAGCATTATCTCGATTTGCGCGATCGCTACATCGCGAAATTCTCCAAAGCCAAGGAGAACGACGAGACGTTCAAGCAACACGACGCGGCGCTCAACGAGCTGACCGGCGTGCTGCGGGGCCTGATCGGGCCCGTCGCCATCAAGGGATTGCCGGCAGACGGCAAGTCGAACGCCGACACGCTGTTCAAGGGCGATTCCGGCTTCGGCCATCTCGACGGACTGGGCTTTGCCTCCGAAGGCGACAAGATGCAGGCTGTGGTGACCACGACGGGGCTGCTCAAGCACTGGCTGCGCGAGCACCGCGAGGACGGCATGCCGCAGGAGATCGGCGCCGCCTTCAAGTCGGACCGCTTCTATTATCAAGCGATCCAGGACTCCGCCTTCGCCAAATATGCCGAGCTGCCGGTCACCAAACCCGCATCGGCGAGTGCCGCGGTCGCCGTGCTCGGCGTGCGCGGCAATGGCGACCTGAAAGGGCCGCCGCATGAAATCGATGTCGTCGCGATCCAGGGCGACAAGGTCTTCTTCCTCGCCGCAACCAGCGCCGTGAAGACGGCCGAGATCCCGGTCTGCGAGAAGGTCTGGAAGCAGATGATGGCCAAGCCCATCGACAAAAAGGACCCGCGGGGCGACATGACCCGCGAAGACAATGCAATGACGGCCTACACGGCGTGCTTCGCCAAGGAAGCGCCAAGCCAGAGCTGGTTCGCAGCGGCCGTGAAGAAAGCGCAGAGCCAGTTGGAGCTGCTGCTGGCGCACTGAAGCGCGGCTGTGGACGCCCGACAAAGGCGATCGTGGCCGAATTTGCCGAGGCGTTGAAGGGTGTCTGAACTTGGCTCGCCGGCTAAAGCGTGCTGCCGCCCAAATTCCAACCGCGCCCACCTTCACCAAAAATCTCGTACCCCGCCGGCGTCACCGCGACGGTGTCCTCGAGCTTGATGAAGCCGCGCCTCGGATGCTTCATCGTGGTCTCGATCGACACCACCATGCCGGGCTCCAGCGGCAGCCTTGCATCCACATCGTCATAGGGAACCGGACCCTTGGCAGTCAGGCGAGGGGCCTCGTGGCTGACGAGGCCCATGCCGTGGGCCAGAAAGTCGGTGCAGTCGCGCTGGGTGATCTGAGCCAGCTGGCGCTCCGCCGCGACGTAGATGTCGCCGCCCATGGCGCCCGGCCGGACCGCGGCAAAAGCCGCGCGCTGGACCGCTTCGATCTCGGCCAGGCAATCCTTCAGCTCGCTGTCGGGCTCGCCGAGCACGGCCATGCGCGCGAGGTCGCCGATATAGCCGTGATAATTGCCGCCGGAGTCCAGCGACAGCACGTCGCCTTGCTCCCAGCGCTGCGATGACGGCGCCCGGTTGTGGCTGTTAGGTCAGGCCGCGATTGGCTTCGGCGATACGCAGTGCATCGCTCAATTGCTGTTTGGTGGTGCCCGGACCGTGTGCGGCGATCACCTCCAGCATCGAGGCGATGACCAGCTCGGACGCCGTCTTGAGCCTGGCGAGCTCGTCGGCCGACTTGACGGCGCGCAGCCGCTCCAGCACCAGCAGCGCGTCCTTGAGTTCGGCGCCGGGCAGGGCGTCGGCCAGCGCCCATCCTGCATCCATCGGCAGGAACGCCATCTCGACCCCGACCCGCTTCAACGGCACGCCGGCGTCCCGGATCAGCGCTACGGCCCGCGTGACGGCGTCCACAGAGCCGTTGGACTCGGTCCGGACCTAGGGCACCCAGGGCGGCGCCACGGCGCGCTGATGGGTCTCCAGCCGGTGGCCGATATAGACGGCTTTCGCCGGTTGCCCCTTGGGATAGACCAGGACGGGCAGATAGCGGCTGACCCCCATGGCGTCCATGTAGTCGAAGAAGATCGCGCGCTCGGCGCCGAGCAGATACTGCACATTGTGCTTGGAGGTCACGACCAGCACGTCGAGGCCGGCGGCTTCCATGAGACGATCGAGCTTGGCAGCGTCGAACGGAATGGCGCGCGAGACGGTCGCGCGGGCGGCGTTCTCCTGCATGACGAACCTCCCATCAGTGGCGGCTTGAAGCGCCTGTGTTGGTGCCGGCAGACCATCCAATCAACAGCCGGATGGTCGCAGGCTCGGCTGCGATTGTCGGCCGGGAGCGGGGCGCTGGGTAGCTGCGGATTTGGCTGGCCTGACCTGCACCCCCATATCCGTGATTCGCATAAGGTATATTATGGAATATATTTATATACAATCAGATCAGTTATTTAGGCGAACTTCCTGCCACCACGCCTTCGCTCCAGCGCCGTTTTCGGTCGGCCCCTCGCACGTCCTGCCGGTTGTTGACGGCTACTGTGCATGGGGTTGTTTTCGCGTTTTTGGACTGCGCCTGTCATGGCGAAAGCCGATATTGCCGTGACCGTGTCCGGCTGCAATAAGCGAGGCTTCGCGAGATCGCAGATGACCTTCTGACTCGACGTCCGTATAGGTTTGCGTCTCACAACAAAAACAAACCTTCCGAGGAAGCAGACCCCATGGTGATTTCAACGCGCTTTTCCCGACGCACGCTGCTCAAGGCCTCCGCCGCGACCGCGGTCCTGGGCGGCATTGGCGCGCCCCACGTGGCCCGCGCCCAGGGCGCCGAGTTCACCTACAAATACGCCAACAACCTGCCGGACACCCATCCGCTGAACGTGCGCGCCAAGGAGATGGCAGCGGCAATCAAGGCCGAGACCAGCGGCAAGTTCGACCTCCAGATCTTCCCGAACAACCAGCTCGGCTCCGATACCGACATGCTGAGCCAGATCCGCTCCGGCGGCGTCGAGTTCTTCACGCTGTCGGGCCTGATCCTGTCGACCCTGGTGCCGGCCGCGTCCATCAACGGCATCGGCTTCGCGTTCCCGGACTACGACACGGTCTGGAAGGCCATGGACGGCGACCTCGGCGGCTTCGTCCGCGGCGAGATCAAGAAGGCCGGGCTCGAGGTCATGGACAAGATCTGGGACAACGGCTTCCGCCAGACCACGTCGTCGAGCAAGCCGATCACCGGTCCTGACGACCTCAAGGGCTTCAAGATCCGCGTGCCGGTGTCGCCGCTGTGGACCTCGATGTTCAAGGCGTTCGACGCGGCGCCCGCCTCGATCAATTTCGCCGAGGTCTATTCGGCGCTCCAGACCAAGATCGTCGAGGGCCAGGAGAATCCGCTGGCGATCATCTCGACCGCAAAGCTGTACGAGGTGCAGAAGTACTGCTCGCTGACCAACCACATGTGGGACGGCTTCTGGTTCCTGGCCAACCGCCGCGCCTGGAGCGCGCTGCCGGAAGATATCCGCACCATCGTCGCCAAGAACATCAACGCCGCCGCCGTGCGGGAGCGCGAGGATACCGCCAAGCTCAATGCCAACCTCCAGCAGGAGCTGGCGGGCAAGGGCCTGACCTTCAACCAGCCCGCCGTCGCACCGTTCCGCGACAAGCTGCGCTCCGCCGGCTTCTATGCCGAGTGGAAGGGCAAGTATGGCGACCAAGCCTGGGATCTGCTGGAGAAGGCGGTCGGCAAGCTGTCGTAACGCGTTGGGGCCGTCATGGCTCATGTCGAGGTACAGGTGACCGAAGTGACGGGCGAGGTGGCTGTTCAGCCCCCTCGCCGATCCCCGTTGCTGGCCTCGCTGGAGCACGTCCTCGGCCTCGCCGTCGAGATCCCCGCGGCGATCCTGGTCGTCGCCGAGATCGTGATCCTGTTTGCGGGCGTGGTCGCGCGCTATGGCGTGCACCGGCCGCTGATATGGTCCGACGAACTCGCCTCGATCCTGTTCCTGTGGCTGGCGATGCTGGGCGCGGCGGTCGCATTCCGCCGCTCCGAGCATATGCGGATGACCGCAATTGTCGCCAGCGCGCGGCCGGCCATGCGCGCCTATCTCGACGTCGTCGCGACCTGCGCGGCGCTGGCGTTCCTCATCCTGATCGTCTGGCCATCCGCCGACTACGCTTACGAAGAGAGCTTCATCACCACGCCGGCACTGCAGATCTCGAACATGTGGCGCGCCGCGGCGCTGCCGGCCGGCATCTGCCTGATGGCGGTGTTCGCGCTGCTGCGGCTGCTGCGCGCTGCCGATGTCCGCATGGTGCTGACGGCGGCGATCTCGGTTGCCGTGGTCGTCGGCCTGTTCTGGCTGGCACAGCCTTATCTGCGGCCGCTCGGCAATCTCAACCTCGTCATCTTCTTCGTCGGCGTCGCCGGCTTCTGCGTCTTTGCCGGCGTTCCCATTGCGTTCGGCTTTGGCCTTGCGATCTTCGGCTATCTGGCGCTGACCACGCGCACGCCGGTCATGGTGCTGGTCGGGCGGATGGACGAGGGCATGAGCCACCTCATCCTGCTCTCGGTGCCGCTGTTCGTATTCCTCGGGCTCTTGATCGAAATGACCGGCATGGCGCGGGCCATGGTGGCGTTCCTGGCGAGCCTGCTCGGCCATGTCCGCGGCGGCCTGCATTACGTGCTGGTCGGCGCCATGTACCTGGTTTCAGGCATATCTGGCGCCAAGGCCGCCGACATGGCCGCGGTCGCGCCCGTGCTGTTCCCGGAAATGAAGCAGCGCGGCGCCAAGCCCGGCGATCTCGTCGCGCTGCTGGCGGCGACCGGCGCCCAGACCGAAACCATCCCGCCGAGCCTCGTGCTGATCACGATCGGCTCGGTCACGGGCGTCTCGATCGCCGCCCTCTTCACCGGCGGCCTGCTGCCCGGCGTCGTGCTCGCGGTCACGCTCTGCATGCTGGTGTGGTGGCGCTACCGCCACGAGGACATGAGCCATGTCCGCCGCGCCACGGGCAGCGAGATCGGCAGGACCTTCATCGTCGCCCTGCCCGCGCTCGCGCTGCCCTTCGTGATCCGCTACGCCGTGGTCGAGGGCATCGCGACCGCCACTGAGGTTTCCACCATCGGCATCGTCTACGGCGCCCTGGTCGGCCTGCTCGTCTACCGCCGGTTCGACTGGCGGCGGCTGTTTCCGATGCTGGTCGAGACCGCGGCGCTGTCGGGCGCGATCCTGCTGATCATCGGCACCGCCACCGGCATGGCCTGGGGCCTGACGCAATCCGGCTTCTCGCGCTCGCTGGCGGCGGCCATGACGGGACTGCCCGGGGGAGCCGCGACCTTCATCGCCGTGTCCATCCTGGCCTTCACCATCCTCGGCAGCGTGCTGGAAGGTATCCCGGCGATTGTGCTGTTCGGTCCGCTGCTGTTTCCGATTGCGCGTGCCGTCGGCGTGCACGAGGTGCACTATGCGATGGTGATCATTCTGGCCATGGGTATCGGGCTATTCGCCCCGCCCTTCGGCGTCGGCTATTATGCGGCCTGCGCCATCGGACGCGTCGACCCGGCCGAGGGCATCAGACCGATCTGGGGCTATCTGCTGGCGCTGCTGGTGGGATTGATCATCGTCGCGATCTTCCCCTGGATCTCGATCGGATTTCTTTGACGCGGTTTAAGGAGGGTGTCGATGAGTGAGCGGCAGAACCCGTACAATATCGGCCTCGACAAGACTCCCGCCAATTACGTGCCGCTGAGCCCGCTGAGCTTCCTCGCGCGCAGCGCCGCCGTCTATCCCGATCATATCAGCACGGTCTATGAAGGCCGCAGCTTCACCTGGGCGCAGACCTACGCGCGCTGCCGGCGCTTTGCGTCCTATCTCGCCGGCGAGGGCATCGGCGTCGGCGACACCGTGGCGGCGATGCTGCCGAACATCCCGGCGATGAACGAGGCACATTTCGCGGTGCCGATGACCGGCGCCGTGCTCAACGCGCTCAACATCCGCCTCGATGCGCCCTCGATCGCGTTCCAGCTCGACCATGGTGGCGCGAAGATCATCCTGGTCGATCCGGAATTTTCAGGCGTCATCACCGATGCGCTGGCGCAGATGAGCGGCCCCAAACCATTCGTGATCGACGTCGACGATGCCGCCTTCAAGGGCGGCAAGCGCATCGGCGAAATCGAGTACGAGGCCGCCGTCGCGCAGGGCGATCCGAACTTCGTGGCGATCCCGCCGAAGGACGAATGGGACGCCATCGCGCTGAGCTACACCTCGGGCACGACGGGCAATCCCAAGGGCGTTGTCACCCATCATCGCGGCGCCTATCTGAACGCCGTCAGCAACATCCTCGCCGGCAATCTCGGCCAGCATCCGGTCTATCTCTGGACGCTGCCGATGTTTCACTGCAACGGCTGGTGCTTTCCCTGGACCATTGCGGCGGCCGCCGGCATCAATGTCTGCCTGCGCAAGGTCGAGCCGACCAAAATCTTCGAGCTGATCAAGCTGCACGGCGTCACCCACATGTGCGGCGCGCCGATCGTCTACAACACGCTGATCAACGCGCCCGATGCGCCGAAAGGCAATGCCGCCCGCCGCGTCGTCGGCCTGATTGCCGGCGCCGCACCGCCGGTCGCGGTGCTCGAAGGCGCCGAAGACATCGGCATCAAGCTCACGCATGTCTACGGCCTGACCGAGGTCTATGGCCCCGCCTCCGTCTGCGCCGAACAGCCCGGCTGGGACGATCTTCCTGCCGCCGAACGCGCGCGGATGAAGCGGCGGCAGGGTGTGCCCTACCCGCTCGAGGAAGGCGTCACCGTCATCAATCCGCAGACGATGCAGGAAGTGCCGCGCGACGGCGAGACCATCGGCGAGGTCATGTTCCGCGGCAATATCGTGATGAAGGGCTATCTGAAGAACGACAAGGCGACGAAGGAAGCCTTCGAAGGCGGCTGGTTTCACACCGGCGACCTCGGCGTGCTCGACGAGCACGGCTACGTCATCATCAAGGACCGCTCCAAGGACATCATCATCTCCGGCGGCGAGAACATCTCCTCGGTCGAGGTCGAGGACATCCTCTACAAGCATCCGGCCGTGCTGTTCGCCGCGGTGGTCGCAAAGCCCGATCCGAAATGGGGCGAAGTGCCCTGCGCCTTCGTCGAACTGAAGGATGGCGCCAGCGCGACCGAGGCCGAGATCATCGGCTTCTGCCGTTCGCATATGAGCGGCTTCAAGACGCCGAAGGCCGTCGTGTTCGGACCGATCCCGAAGACCTCCACGGGCAAGATCCAGAAATTCCTGCTGCGCAACGAGGTCGGATCAGTGAAGGCGATCTCGGCCTGAGTTGGCTCCGACATCCCGCAGTTACGTAGAAGCGCGGATTGACCTTGTGTCTCCGTGCTCGCGGTGATTCGCACTGACACCGGTCGTGCATGTTCGATGACATTCGGACACGACAGGAAAAGATTGGAAAACATTAGGGGCGCATTTACGATTCCGCATTGTCGGATTCGCTGCTTCCACCTGATTCGCCGCGCGGGCTGCGCGGCCGGCGTCCGGCGCGGTTGGGGCGCTTCATGCGGTTGGTGTCGTGAACGCGGACGCGCGAGCGCGTCTGGCGCTGCTGCTATTGACGGCGGGGCTGCTGCTGCCGGGCGCGGCGGAGGCGCAGGCCGTGCGCGAGTTCGGCGCGTTTTCGGCCGTGCAGGCATTCGGATCGCCGGGTGCGAATATGCAGGGCTACGGCTTCAACAATACCACCAGCCCAACGTTCGGCGGCGCCGCCTTTGGCGTGCCGCAGACCCCGGCGTTCTCCGGCGCTTGGTTTGGCAACGGCAGTGGCGGCGGCATGCAACCGGGTTACGGCTGGATCGGCGGGCCGCCGCAGGGATTTGGCGGCGAGGTGCGCTCCGGCGGCATGCGCCAGGCCTTCGGCGGCAGCACCGATAGCGCCTCGCGGCCCGAGACGGCGCAGGCCACATTTCTGGCGATGACCCAGTTCACCCAGACCCTGCTCGATCCCGCCATCGACGGGCGCGGCATCGGCCCCGCCGAGCTTGACGCAGAGCTCGCCGCCTACGCCGATATCGGCAACAACCAGACGCATGGCGGCATCGGACGCGAAGCGTATGGAGCGATCTACGGCAAGCCCTCGCTTGCGTCTGCGCAATGGAACGTCTGGGCCGCCGGCTTCGGCGGTTCACAGGTCTCGGCCGGCGGCAGCGGCTCCGCCAG
>NZ_AKIY01000042.1 GCF_000282615.1 Bradyrhizobium sp. YR681
TGGCTCGTCCACCGCCAATCTCCCGGTCCCTATTTGGGGCCAAAAGGAGCGGAAAGCAAGCGGGTATCAGCTTGAACGGGTTGGGTTTGCCCAGCATCCGGGCAAATCCGCGCCTGCCCAGCCGATAGGCTGTGCTTTCGCTGATCGGACCACCTTGCTAAGAACGCCGCCGGAACTCCATCCAACCAGAAAAGCGATTGATCCCAATGGTTACACGTCGTGATGTTGCATCGATTGTCGGACTTGGTGCCGGACTTGGCGCGGTAGCCGCAGCTGCGCTGGCCTCCCCGGCCGTGGCCCAGACGGCCGACCCCAACGAATCGACCTTCGCCCGCATCCGCCGAACCAAGAAGATGCGGATCGGCGCGGTCGGCGGCGGCGCGCCCTACTACATGAAGGATTTGTCCAGCGGCCAGTGGAAGGGCTTTTACGTCGACATCGCCAAGGCGCTGGCCGACGACATGGAGGCCGAGCTCGAGATCACCGAGACCACCTGGGGCAATTCGGTGCTGGATCTGCAGTCCAACAAGATCGACATCTTCTTCGGCCTCAACCCGACCCCGAAGCGCGCACTGGTCGTCGATTTCTCGGTGCCGGTCTTCAACAACGCCTTCGGCATCCTCTGCAAGAAGGACTTCAAGCCGAAGAGCTGGGCCGAATTGAACTCGCCCGACGTCAAGATCGCCGTCGACCAGGGCTCCTCGCACGACCAGGTCGTCAGCCGCCTGACGCCGAAGGCGCAGATCTCGCGGCTCAAGACCGCCGACGATGCCACCGCCGCGCTCCAGACCGGCCGCGTCGACGCGCAGTGCCTGATCACCATGCTGTCGCTCACCGTGCTGAAGAAGAACCCCTCGCTCGGCCAGTTCGTGCTGCCGACGCCGATCTTCGCGACGACGTCGAACGCCGGCTTCCGCCGCGAGGCCGACAAGACCTGGCGCGACTACGTCAACACCTGGATCGACTTCAACAAGGGCCTCGGCTTCATCCGCAACGCCATCATCACCAACATGGAGCTGGTGGGCGTGACGGAGGCGGACATTCCGCCGGGCGTTTCGCTGTAAGTGATGAGTTTGCGTCGAGCTCGATCCAGGAGCGTCTGTGCTCCCCCTCTCCCGCTTGCGGGAGAGGGTCGGGGTGAGGGTGTCTCCACAATCGAGAACCCCTGTGGGGAGAGAACCCTCACCCGCCTCGCATCTTCGATGCAAGGCGACCTCTCCCGCAAGCGGGAGAGGTGAAGCAAGAGAACACGCATGTATCAGTGGGACTTCGGCATCCTCTGGAGCTATCGCTGGCTCTTTCTCAACGGGCTCGGCGTCACCGTCGGCTTCACCGTGGTCATCGTCGTGCTCGGGCTGGTGTTCGGCCTGTTCGGCGCGTTCGGCAGCCTGTCGCGCTTCAAGGCCGTGCGCCTGCTCGCGCTGACCTTCATCGAGGCGTTCCGCTGCACGCCGATCCTGGTGCAGCTGATCTGGTTCTATTACGCGCTGCCGATTCTCGCCGGCGTCGAAATGACGCCGATCACGGCTTCGGCGCTGGCGCTGTCGCTCTATGGCGGATCGTTCTATTCGGAGATCATCCGCGGCGGCATCATCTCGATCGACAAGGGCCAGTCCGAAGCGGGTGCCGCGCTCGGCATGACGCCGGGCCAGAGCATGCGGCGCATCGTGCTGCCGCAGGCGATCAAGCGCATGATCCCGGCGCTGATGAACCAGTCGATCATCCAGTTCAAGAACACCTCGCTGGTCTCGGTGCTGGCGGTGCCTGACCTCGTCTATCAGAGCCAGGTCGCCGCCCATGACAGCTACCGGCCGCTGGAGACCTACACCGCGGTTGCGGTCGCCTATGCCGCGATCCTGATTCCGCTCACCATCATCGTCCGCCGCGGCGAGAAGCGACTGGCGGTCAGCGAATGAGCGAGACGTCAAAAATCGAGATCCGCAGCCTTCGCAAGAGCTTTGGCAGCAACGAGGTCCTCAAGAACATCAATCTCGACGTGCCCAAGGGCGGCGTGGTGGCGCTGATCGGCCCGTCGGGCTCGGGCAAGTCGACGCTGCTCCGCTGCATCAATCTGCTGGTGACGCCTGATGGCGGCAGCGTTCGTGTCGGCGATACACGTTTCCAGTTCGGCGAAGGCGCGAAACTCCCGGACGTGAAGACACTCGCACGATTCCGCGCCACCACCGGCATGGTGTTCCAGCACTTCAACCTGTTCCCGCACATGACGACGCTCCAGAACGTGATGGAGGGGCCGGTCACGGTGCGGCGCATGGCCAAGGCGGATGCAGAGAAGCTCGCGCGGGCGCAACTCGCCAAGGTCGGTCTGGCCGAGAAGGCGGACCAATATCCGGCGACGCTGTCCGGCGGGCAGAAGCAGCGCGTCGCAATCGCGCGCGCGCTCGCGATGGAGCCTGACGTCATGCTGTTCGACGAGGCCACCTCCGCGCTCGACCCTGAACTTGTCGGCGAGGTGCTGAGCGTGATCCAGCAGTTGGCCTCCGAGGGCATGACCATGGTGATCGTCACCCACGAGATTGCCTTCGCCCGCGAGGTCGCCGATCGTCTCATCTTCATGCGCGACGGTGTCGTGGTCGAGGAAGGCCCGGCGCGGCAGGTGATCGACAATCCGAAAGAAAGCGCGACCCGCGCCTTCCTCAGCCATTTCCACCGCACCGGTGCACTGCCGCCGGCCAACGCAGCTTCGTGATGCCCAATATCGATCGCGTCTATCTCGTCACCGGTGCCGCCAGCGGCATCGGCCGCGCCACCGCAAAACTGCTGGCATCGCCCAGCGCCGCGCTGCTGCTGCACACGCGCTCCAACGCCGCCGGCCTCGACGCCACCGCGGCGGAAGTCGAAGCGAAGGGCGCGGTCGTCGCAAAATGCCTCGGCGACCTCGCCGAAGAGGCCGCGGCCGGCGAAGCCATCGCCGCCACGCAAGCCGCGTTCGGCCGGCTCGACGGACTGGTCCTCGTCGGCGGCCATGCCCGCCGCGGCAGCGCCATCGGCACGCCCGCGGATGAGTTCCGCAAGGCGATGGACGAATCGGCGCTGGCGTTCACACGGCTGGTTGACGCCGCGCTGCCGCTGCTGCGTGCGGGGCAAGACGCGCGGATCGTCGCGGTGTCGTCCTTCGTAGCCCATGCGATCCGACCCGAATTCGCGCCGTTCGCCGCAACCGCCGCGAGCCGAGCCGCGCTGGAAGCGCTGGTGCGCCTCACCGCGATCGAGCTTGCTAAAGACGGCATCACCGTCAACGCGGTCGCACCGGGCCTGATCGTCAAGGACAAGCCGAGCGAGAGCAGGCTGTCGCCCGAGCAGATCGCCGCGACGGAAGCGCTGATCCCGATGAACCGCCGCGGGCGGCCGGAGGAAGTGGCCGAGATCATCGCCTTCCTGGCCTCGCCAAAGGCGTCCTACGTCACCGGCCAGGTCTGGCACGTCAATGGAGGCCTGACATGACCGAAGCGACCGTCGAACGCATCAGGCTGTTCCTGATCGAGAGCCCGATCAAGATGGCGCGCCTCCAGGGCGTCGGCAACGTCAAGGGCACCGTGAAGCGCGTGCTGATCGAGCTGACGTCGAGCGACGGCGTGGTCGGCTGGGGCGAAGCAGCGCCGTGGGAAGTTTTTACCGGAACGCCGGAGGCCGCGTTCACCGCACTCGACATCTATCTGCGGCCGATCGTGCTCGGCAAATCCGTGCGCCGCATCCGCGCGCTGATGGCGGAGCTCGACCGCGCGCTGGTCGGCCATGCCGAGGCCAAGGTCGCAATCGAGATGGCGCTGCTCGACATCGTCGGCAAATCGTCGGGACTGTCGGTCGCCGATTTGCTCGGCGGCCGCGTGCGCGACACGATCCCGCTGTCGTTCTCGATCGCCGATCCGGACTTTGCCGCCGATCTCGAGCGCATGCGGAAAATGGTTCCCGACGGCAATGTCATCTACAAGGTCAAGACCGGCGTGAAGCCGCATCGCGAGGATCTCGACCATCTCGAGGCGATCCGCAAGGAGTTCGGCGACAAGGTCGATCTGCGCGTCGACTACAACCAGGCGCTGGCGCCGTTCGGCGCGATCAAGATTTTGCGTGACGTCGAGCAGTTTGCGCCAACCTTTATCGAGCAGCCGGTGCCGCGCAAGTTTCTCGACGTGATGGCGCAGCTCACCGCGGCGCTGGAAACGCCCGTGCTCGCCGACGAAAGCTGCTTTGACCGCCGCGACATGATGGAGGTGGTGCGCCGCGAGGCGGCCGATGCCGTCTCGATCAAGCTGATGAAGGCCGGCGGCCTGTTCGAGGCGCAGGCGATCATGGCGATCGCCGATATCGCCGGTCTGCCCGGTTATGGCGGCACGCTGTGGGAGGGCGGCATCGGGCTTGCCGCCGGCACACAGCTGATCGCGGCGACGCCGGGCATCTCGCTCGGCTGCGAATTCTACATGCCGCACCACGTGCTGACCGAGGACGTGCTGGAAGAGCGCGTCGCCAACCGCGCCGGCCATGTCGTGGTGCCCGATGGTCCGGGCCTCGGGATTCGCGTCAGCGAAGCCTCCGTCCGCGCCAACGCACGGGTGCTGGCGGAGGCTTAAAGAGCCATCGGCGCAGCTACAAACTCGGTCGTCGTCCCGGGGCGCGCAAAGCGCGAACCCGGGACCCATAGCCACAGGATCGAGTTTGGCGAAGATTCGGAGTTACCAGCTCGCGTAATAACCACTCCCTGGCGTTATGGGTCCCGGATCGGCGCTCCGCTTCGCTGCGCTTGTCCGGGACGACGACCGTCTATGCAGTGGCAGCGGAGCCCTAACCTTCCCCTCTGGGACTCCGTATCGTATGGTCCGGCCAAACAGGCCCGAACCCATCGGGCCATCCGGAAACGCATATGTCTGATCCCGCCTGGTCGCTGCACTCCCGCCTGAAAGAGGACACCATCGACATCGGCGATCTGCCGCTGTCGAAGGTGCTGGTCATCAAGGACGCGCATTATCCCTGGCTGCTGCTGGTGCCGCGGCGCCCCGATGCGGTCGAGATCATCGATCTCGACGAAGTGCAGCAGGCGCAGTTGATGACCGAGATCTCCCGCGTCTCGCGCGCGCTGAAGGAGATCACCAAATGCGACAAGCTCAATATCGCAGCGCTCGGCAATCTGGTGCCGCAGCTGCACGTCCACATCATCGCCCGCCGCACCGGCGACGCCGCCTGGCCGCGGCCGGTCTGGGGCGTGATGCAGCCGTTGGCGCATGACGCCACCGAGGTGCAGAACTTCATCAGCGCGCTTCGCCGCAAGATCTGGTTGGGTTGAAAGAACAATGTCAGCATTCGACTCGTTTCCGCTGGGGCAGCCGGCCTTCGTCACCAACATCCTCGACCGCGCCGCGCATCTGCGCCGCGACGACGAAAAACTGTTCGCGCTGGAGCAGAAGCCGTCCTCGCGCGCCTATGTGGTCTATCGCGACTCGCTGCTGGTGAAGCGCGACGGCGACAGGACGCGCGCACTGCTGTCGCTTGATGAAGCGCTGAAATGCGGCGCCAATCCCGGCACGATCTTCCTCGGCCTGCGCGACGGCACGGCGATCTTCGGCATGGGCATGCCGCAGGCCGCCGCCGAAAAACTGGTCGGCCGCGAGGACTACACCGTCACCGAGCTGCGCGGCATGGCGATGCAGGGCGCGATCCCGCCCGACGAGCTGTCGGCGATCGCGATGGCGAAGTCGATGGTGAGCTGGCACCAGCGCCACGGCTATTGCGCCAATTGCGGCACCCGCAGCGCGATGAAGGAAGGCGGCTGGAAGCGCGATTGCCCCAGTTGCAAGACCGAGCATTTTCCGCGCACCGATCCGGTCGTGATCATGCTGGTGGCCTCCGGGGAGAAATGCCTGCTCGGCCGCCAGAAGCAGTTCCCGCCGGGCATGTATTCCTGCCTCGCCGGCTTCGTCGAGGCCGCCGAGACGATCGAGGACGCGGTGCGCCGCGAGATCCTCGAAGAATCAGGCATTCGCTGCACCGACGTGCAGTACTACATGACCCAGCCGTGGCCCTATCCGTCGTCGCTGATGATCGGGTGCAGCGCGCGGGCGCTGAACGAGGACGTCGTCGTCGATCATTCCGAGCTCGAGGACGCGCGCTGGTTCACGCGCGAGGAGGCGGCCCTGATGCTGACGCGGACGCATCCGGACGGGTTCGCCGGCCCGCATCCGTTTGCAATCGCCCATCACTTGCTCGGTCGCTGGGTGCACGACAAGAGCTGACCGCCGATGGCTCCGTCAGGGATCGCGCCGCGCATCCTCTGCATCGGCATCCCCGTGCGCGACCTGACCTTTCGCGTCGAGGCCGTGCCCGCGCGCGGCAGCAAGGCCAACGCCACGCACCTCGCCGAGATCTGCGGCGGCAACGCGCTCAATGCCGCGATCGCCGTTGCACGCCTTGGCGGCCGCGTCGCCTTCGCGGGACCGATGGGCGATGCGCGGGAAACGTCGAGCGGTTTCATTCTCGAGCGGATGGCCGCCGAGGGCATCGACAGCAGCCACATCGTGCGCATGCCTGATACGACCACGCCCGTCTCTGCGATCACCATTGACGCCGCGGGCGAACGAACGCTGACGATCTATCGCGATCCCGCGCTGTGGACGGTAAAACTGCCCGACGCCGACAAGCTGCTCGCCGACTGCCAGGCCGTCCTCGTCGAGAGCCGCTGCGGATCGTTCTGCGTGGACCTCTGCACCGAAGCACGCCGGCGCGGCATTCCCGTCATCGTCGGTGTCGATCGCGCGATGTCGTTGCAGGACGGCCTGCTCGCGACCGCCTCGCATCTGCTGTTCGCCAGCGAGCAGGTGCAGGAGACCGCCGGCATCGCCGAGGACGGCGCGGCGCTGAAGCACCTTGCAGGGCTGACGCCGGCCTTTCTCGCCGCCACCCGCGGACCACAAGGCACGATCTGGCTGAACGAGACGGGCGCGCTGGAGGAGACGCCGGCCTTCCCGGTCCAGGCGGTCGATACGCTCGGCGCCGGTGATGTCTTCCATGGCGCCTTCACGCTCCGCCTCGCCGAGGGTGCGGGAGTACAGGAGGCGCTGCGATTCGCCGCGGCCGCCGCAGCGCTGAAATGCACCCGCCATGGCGGTGGCCCGGCTGCCCCGCAACGCATTGAAGTTGAAAGACTTTTGCGAGGCGAGCGCTAGAGCGATTCCATTATCGCGCCGAGAATATAGGCTTGATGTGGAAGGATTTTCTCTATATCAGGTAATTCTGCCCCTGAAATGGAACAAAGTTCTTCAAATGACTGACCTCGCTGTCCAGATCCCCGAGACCAGCCGCCGCCTCGACGCCATCGACCGCAAGATCCTGATGGTTCTCCAGGACGACGCCTCCCTGTCCGTCGCCGAGATCGGCGACCGTGTCGGCCTGTCCTCGACCCCGTGCTGGAAGCGCATCCAGCGGCTGGAGGCCGACGGCGTGATCATCAAGCGGGTGGCCCTGGTCGATCAGAACAAGATCGGGCTCGGCATCTCCGTGTTCGTCTCGGTCGAGAGCTCCGATCATTCCGACGCCTGGCTGAAGAAATTCGCCGAAGCCGTCAGCGCCATGCCCGAGGTGATGGAATTTTACCGGATGGCCGGCGACGTCGACTACATGCTGCGCGTCGTGGTCGCGGACATGCAGGCCTATGACATCTTCTACAAGAAGCTGATCAGCGCCGTGCCGCTCAAGAACGTCACCTCGCGCTTCGCGATGGAGAAGATCAAGTCGGTCACCGCGCTGCCGATCCCGGCGGTGGTGGCGGCTTGACGCCAGAGTCTTGTTTGACGCGTTTCTTCACGCGAACCGGCATCCACTTCGCTCGAAAACGCTTCAAGCCGGTTGAAACACCGGCAGCGTGACATTGACCCGCGTGCCCCCGCCGGGGGCTGCGGAAATCTCGATCGTTCCGCCATGCGCCTCGACCAGGTTGCGCACGACCGCGAGGCCGAGGCCAGCGCCGCCCGTCGCGCGATTGCGTGACTTCTCCAGCCGGTGGAACGGCTCCAGCACGGTCTGTCGCTGATCTACGGGAATGCCCTGTCCCTCGTCGTCGATCGACACGACGAAGGCGCCGTCTTTCAAGGCCGTCCGCACATGCGCCGCTTGACCATAAGCAAGCGCATTGTCGATGATGTTGGCGAGGATACGCCGCAGCGCCAGCCGGTCGCCGAGCACGACGGCGTTGCGCGCCCGATCGTCCGTCACCAGATCGACCGGCTTGCCCTGAACGCGCCTGTCGTGCACCTCGACGGCAATCAGCGCGGCCAGCTCGACCATTTCCTGTGACAGGCCGCCGGCGCCCGCCCGCGTCGACAACAGCGCATCGTCGAGCAGCCGGATCATGTCGTCGATATCGGCGACCGCCCGCCGCCGCTCGGCATCGTCGGGGATGTGCTCGACCCGCAGCCGCAGCCGTGTCGCGAAGGTCCTGACGTCATGGGCGATGCCGCCGACCAGCGTCATCCGCGCGCGCAGCATCTCGGCGAGCCGCCCCTGCAACCGGTTGAACGCGGCGATGACGGCGCGGATCTCCGGCGCGCTGCGCCGCGCATCCGGCAGCGGCGGCGGATCGGCCGACAGGTCGACGCGATCGACCGCGGCCGCGAGCTGCGCCAACGGACGCGTCTCGCGCTGCATGACCAGGAGTGCGAGCAGCGCCACGATCGAGCCGAACAGGCCGGCGCCGAAGCCGACCGGCAGGCCGAGCTGCGTCACCGGCAGGCGGGTATAGGCATCGACGATCAGCAACTCCCCGCTGCGCAAGCCGATGCGGAACTCGATCGCATTGGCCATCAGCCGCGCGATGCGCGGGAACAGGCGCGCGACGCGATGATCGGGCGGCGACACGATCTCCACGGATCGCCCCGCAAGGCCGGCCGCATAGGTCTCGCGCAATTGCTGTTGCTGCGGCGGCGTCTCGCCGCTGACCGGCGCGCCGTCCGGAACGACGCGCACCCTGAATTGCGGTGACGACACCGCATCGAGCACCGACGGTCGCGAATCGGCGGTGGTGCGCTCCACGAGCGTTGCAAGCGCATCGAGGCGCGCCGGCGAGGGCCGCGTCAGCTCGTTCTCGTGCACCGTCGTCCGGTAGAAGATCGCGACCACCACGGTGAGCACCACCGTGAATCCGACGAGCCCGATCAGCGCCAGCCGGGCGGCGAGCGTCACGCGCAGCATCACGACACCTGCTTGACGGAAGCGGTGAACAGATAGCCGCCGTTGCGCACCGTCGTGATCAAATTGGAGCCGGGGCTGGCGCCGTCGAGCTTCTTGCGCAGCCGCGAGATCAGCATGTCCACCGTGCGGTCGAACGGCTCGGCCGAACGGCCTCGTGTCCAGTCGAGAATCTGGTCGCGCGTCAGCACCCGGCGCGGGCGCTGCACGAAGCAGCCGAGCAGGTCGAACTCGGCGCTGGTCAATGGCAGCGCCACGATCTCGCTCTCGACGGTCTCGACACTGCGCGAATCGAGGTCGATGACGAAGCGGTCGAATGCGAAGCGCCGCACCAGCGGCTTGGCCGGCGCCCCGTTGGCGCGGCGGAGGATGGCGCGCACGCGCGCCAGGAGCTCGCGCGGCCCGAACGGTTTCGTCAGATAATCGTCGGCGCCCATTTCGAGACCGACGACGCGATCGATCTCGTCGCTCTTGGCGGTCAGCATCAGGATCGGGAGCGAGTCGTCGGCGCGCAGGCGACGGCAGATCGAAAGCCCGTCCTCGCCCGGCAGCATCAAGTCGAGGATGACGAGGTCGGGCCGCAGGCGCTGAAGCATCGCGTCCATCGCCTTGCCGTCGCCGACGCAGGCGACCTCGAACCCCTCGCGCCGCATGAAATCGGCGACGAGGCGGCTGATCTCGGGATCGTCCTCCACCATGAGAATCGTGGCCGGCTGCGTGTTCATGGCCGCATTGTGGGCAACGGCTCGCGTCAGGCAAGGGCGCAGGCGCCGTTGTTACATAGTGTTACACGCCTCCGACAAAGCCATAACAATCGTTTCGTCCCGGCAATGCGGCGCGGACGCCGCCGGCCCAGTCTCCGTCGCACGGCTCCCGGACACGGCAGCCCCCACAAGGAGACGACGACCATGACCAAGTTTTTCCTCACCTCCCTCGTCCTTGGCGCGCTGTCGGTCGCGGCTGCGGCCGATGCCAACGCCTGGACGCGGACGGCGACCGGCTCCGGTCCGCGCGGCACCTCCAGCGTCACCGCGACCGGCAGCTGCGCCAATGGAAGCTGCACGCGCAACGTCACCCGCACCGGCCCGGCCGGCAACACCTATACCCGCACCGGCACGGTCTCGCGCTGAGAAGCGGGCAAGGCCGTCGCTGCGTCCGCCCCACGCGGCGACGGCCACCTCACCAGACCAGAAAGGATCAGCACCATGCCCTCGACTTTCCGTCCCCTCTCGATCCCGCAGGCCGCGATCATCGTCGCCCTCGGCGTCGCCGCCTCGACATCCGCATCCGCCCAGAGCCAGCTGCAAACGCAGGTCACGCCGCAAATGCGCAGCGAAGCAAGGGCCGTCATGCAGGCCTGCCGTGCCGACTATGACCGGCTTTGCAACAACGTCGCGCCGGGCGGCGGGCGCATCCTCGCCTGCCTGCAATCCCATGCCGGCCAGCTCACTTCGGCCTGCGCACAAACGCTGCCCCGCGCGCAGGCGTTGAGGGACAGCGCCGTCAGCGCCGGCGTCGCACCGAAATAGGAGGGGGCCGTGGGCTACGCTTCACTCCTGCTCGATCCGACGCTCAGGCGCGTGATCCTGGCGACGGCGATCGGCCTGATGCTGCTGGAATACGGCATCGGCCGGCTCGCGCACCGCCAGACCCACGACTGGCGTGAAAGCGCAGCCTCGTTCGGTGTCGCTCTGGGACAGAACGTGCTGCGGGCGATCGAGGCCGGACTTCTCGCAGTGCCGTTCGCCTTCCTCTACGAGCACCGCCTGCTCGATTTCGCGCAAACGAGCCCGCTCGCGCTCGCAGGCTTGTTCCTGGGCAGCGAGTTTCTGTACTACTGGCAGCATCGCGCCTCGCATCGCATTCGCTGGATGTGGGCGACGCATGCGGTGCATCACTCGACGACGCGGCTGAATTTGACGGCGGCGATCCGGCTCGGCTGGACCGGCAATATCTCCGGCAACTTCCTGTTTTTCCTGCCGCTGGCGCTGATCGGCTTTCACCCCCTCGCGATCATCGCAATGCTGGGGATCAACCTGTTCTACCAGTTCTTCATCCACAGCGACTTCGGGCCACATCTCGGCGTGCTCGAATGGGTGCTCAACACGCCGAGCCATCATCGCGTGCACCATGCCTGCAACGCGCCTTGCCTCGACAAGAACTACGGCGGCATCCTGATCGTATTCGATCGCCTGTTCGGAACCTTTGCCGAACGGCCCGCCGACCAGCCGCTGCGTTTCGGCCTCGTCGGCGGCGCGCCGTCCTTCAATCCGGTCCGGATCGCGCTCGGCGAATGGATCGCGATGCTGGGCGACGCCCGGAAGGCGCGGGGCGCGGGCGCAAAGCTCCGCGCCCTGTTCGGCCCGCCGGGCGGCTAGGCCGCCTTAACCCTCTCCCCGCCTGCGGGAGAGAGGTCGCATTGCGAAGCAATCCGGGTGAGGGGGGTACAAGTCCCTCGACCATCTCGTGGAGAGAGCCCTCACCCCGACCCTCTCCCCGTAAGAACGGGGCGAGGGAGAGGACCTTCGTCGTAGTTATAGATCAGATCTTCTGATTGTACTCGCCGACTTCGGGATGGGTGCGCAGCACGCTGTTCACCATCTCGAACATGTCGTGCATGCGCTGCTCGGAGACCGGGCTCTCGACCACGACGACGAGCTCGGGCTTGTTGGAGGAGGCCCGCACCAGGCCCCAGCTGCCGTCCTCGACCGTGACGCGCACGCCGTTGACGGTGACGAGATCGCGGATCGATTGCCCGCCGATCTTGGCACCCTTGGCCTGCAAGCCTTCAAAATGCTTCACCACCTGGTCGATGACACCGTATTTGGTCTCATCGGCGCAATGCGGCGACATGGTCGGCGACGACCAGGTCTTCGGCAGCGCGTTCTTCAGGTCCGCCATCGACTTGCCGGGCGCGCGGTCGAGCATGTCGCAGATCGCGAGCGCCGAGACGAGACCGTCGTCATAGCCGCGTCCATACGGCTTGTTGAAGAAGAAATGGCCGGACTTCTCGAAGCCGGCGAGCGCGCCTGTCTCGTTGGTACGGCGCTTCATGTAGGAATGGCCGGTCTTCCAATAGGTGGTTTTGGCGCCCTGCTTCTGCAGCACCGGATCGGTGATGAAGAGGCCGGTCGACTTCACGTCGACGATGAACTGCGCGTCCTTGTGGATCGCCGACATGTCGCGCGCCAGCATCACGCCGACCTTGTCGGCGAAGATTTCCTCGCCGGTGTTGTCGACGACGCCGCAGCGGTCGCCGTCACCGTCGAAGCCGAGGCCGACATCGGCCTTGTGATGCAGCACCGCGTCGCGGATCGCGTGCAGCATCTCCATGTCTTCCGGATTCGGATTGTATTTCGGGAAGGTGTGGTCGAGCTCGGTGTCGAGCGGGATCACCTCGCAGCCGATCGCCTCCAGCACCTGCGGCGCGAACGCGCCGGCGGTGCCGTTGCCGCAGGCCGCGACCACCTTCAGCTTGCGCGTCAGCTTCGGACGGCCGGTGAGATCGGCGATGTAGCGTGAGGGGTAATTCTCGTGGAACTGGTAGGAGCCGCCGGCCTTGTTCTTGAACTCGGCGCCCAGCACGATCTCCTTCAGCCGCGTCATCTCGTCGGGGCCGAAGGTCAGCGGACGGTTGGCGCCCATCTTCACGCCGGTCCAGCCATTGTCGTTGTGCGAGGCCGTGACCATGGCGCAGCAGGGCACGTCGAGATCGAATTGCGCGAAATAGGCCATCGGCGTCACCGCGAGCCCGATATCGTGCACCTTGCAGCCGGCCGCCATCAGGCCGGAGATCAGCGCATATTTGATCGAGGCCGAATAGCCGCGGAAATCGTGGCCGGTGACGATCTCCTGCTTGACGCCGAGCTCGGCGATCAGCGCGCCCAGGCCCATGCCCAGCGCCTGCACACCCATCAGGTTGATTTCCTTCTGGAACAACCAGCGCGCGTCATATTCGCGAAAGCCGGTGGGCTTCACCATCGGCTCGGATTCGAAGGCGTAAGTGTTGGGCAACAAGACGGATTTCGGCTTGGGAAACATTGAGACGGTCTCGTGAAATGGGCAGGGGTTGATGCAGCCTTAGCGAATGCCGGGCCGCAGCGAAAGGCGGGATTGGCGCCTTATGGATGATAATTGCGGCAGTTTGGTAACGGGGAAATCTGACCGCGAGAGCCGTCGAAACAGAGACGTTTTTTGAAATATACGGTCGCAGGGGCCTTTTGGGAGACCCCTACTGCTCCAGCACCATCTGGCCGTTGGCGTATTCAAAACGCTTGAGACGGGACAGGAAGGAGAGGCCGAGCAGGTTTTCGGACAGTGCCTCGTCGGGGAGCACCATGGCATCGACGTCGCGCACGACGAGGCCGCCGACCTCCAGCATGGCGATGCGGGTGCGGGCGGCCTTGATGGTGCCGTTGGCAGTGGTGACGGTGGCGTTGTAATCGCCGCGCGAGGGACGCAGGCCAAAGCGGGCGGCCGAGGTCTCGTTCAGCGCGACCACGGAGGCGCCGGTGTCGATCATGAAGCCGATGCGCTGGCCGTCGATCCGGCCTTCGGTCTGGAAATGACCACGGCCATCGCGGGGAATGTTGAAGCTGCGGCCGCCAGCCGGCGCCGTGGTCGCCACCGCGACCGTCGTGCGGGGGACCGATGTGGCCGAGGCGGAGCTCATCTTGTCCGCCATCTGCGCCATGAAGGTGCCGAGACCGATCAAGACGGCCGCGATGATCATAATGTTACGCATCACACCACTTCCGGGCCGGAAAGCTCGATTTCACCACGCCGCACGCCCGGCCGCGAGCGATGCCACGGCCGGAGCGATGCTATTTTGACGAAAAGGATGAGCGGACGGTTAATGCGGGGGTGTCGCGGAGACTCCATATCCTCATCCTTGTAAGTCAG
>NZ_AKIY01000043.1 GCF_000282615.1 Bradyrhizobium sp. YR681
CTGGCTGCGGCGGAAGCCGCCATGGGTCAGCAGGTCGTTGAGGTCGCCGGCGCGCTCCCCCACGAGGTGCGTAAACACCTTGCGCTCATGCCGGCCCGGCAGGTACGGGCAGGGAGAGGGCGCCGTGAGGTAAAACTGGGGGGTGTCGCGCGAGTGCTGGGTCAAGGGACGTCGTAGGCCTCCGAAGTGAATATCAGCATCGCGCTACGAAGGCTCCCGGTCAATTGTCCTGCTCGGCAGGTCAGGTCGGTCAGTTTAGATGGTCCGGGTTGATAGGTTCTTGATCACCGGGTTCTCAATACGTCCTTGCGGCCTGCGACACGGGCGCCCGAACCGAATTGTTGATCACGACCGTTCCCAGCACGAAATCATGCAGCAGCCGCCGGCGGCTGTTGAACGGGCCGACCAGAACCACGAAGGGCGTCAGGAACGAGACCGTCACCCAGAACAGCACGGCATGGGTGGCGCCGAGCACGAAATAACCGGGCGCGCCGTACCAGGTGCGCAGCTCCAGATCCATCAGGCGCATGCCGATCGTCGCGGACGAGGGACCGCCGATGCAGGCGCCGTAATAGACGATGGCCCACACCACGGAGGCCGGCCAGGCGATCCCGAACAGGAGAAATCCGAAGCCGAGTGTGACCACGCCGAACACGGCGATGAAGAGGTAGCCGAGGATCACCGGCACCGAAATGATGACCATGTCGATCAGGAACGCGAACGCCCGCCGCGTCGCCACGCCGCGGAACAGGTCCGGGTGCAGATAGGGATCGTAGGCGTGAGCCGCGCCGTCGCTGCGCCAGGCATTGCCCGAGTCCGAATACGACATGGTCCGTTCTCCCAAGGGAAACTCCCGTGGCAGGACATGGGAACAGCTCATCCCCGTGCCAAGGGCGCGCGGGTGTTATGAAACGGAAATATTCCGGCGATTCGGGGGCGGGTTCGGGTCTTTGGCGCAACCGCCGTAGGGTGGGCAAAGGCGCGCAAGCGCCGTGCCCACGGTCTGTCTGGATCGGACGGAGGTGGTGGGCACGCTTCCGCCTTCGCTCTTCGAGCTACGGCGGACAAGCCGCTTTGCCCACCCTACGGCACTGCGGCACCTTATCCCTGGGTTCGCAGCTTCTCCGCGACCTTCGGCGCAAAATAGCTGAGCACGCCGTCGGCGCCGGCGCGCTTGAACGCCAGGAGGCTCTCCATCATCGCGCGCTCGCCGTCGAGCCAGCCATTGTTGGCGGCGGCTGCGATCATCGCGTATTCGCCGGAGACCTGGTAGGCGAAGGTCGGCATCGCAAAGGTGTCCTTCACGCGGCGGACCACGTCGAGATAGGGCATGCCGGGCTTCACCATCACCATGTCGGCGCCCTCGGAAATGTCGAGCTCGACCTCGCGCAGCGCTTCGTCCGTGTTGGCGCTGTCCATCTGGTAGGTGCGCTTGTCGCCGGTGAGCGTCTTGGCCGAGCCGATGGCGTCGCGGAACGGGCCATAGAAGGCGGAGGCGTATTTCGCCGCATAGGCCATGATCTGCACGTCGATGAGCCCTGCGTGATCCAGTCCCGCGCGGATCGCGGCGACGCGGCCGTCCATCATGTCGGAGGGCGCGATGATGTCGCAGCCGGCTTCGGCCTGCACCAAGGCCTGACGCACCAGCACGGCGACCGTCTCGTCGTTCAGGATCGCGCCGTCGGCGATCAGGCCGTCATGGCCGTGGCTGGTGAAGGGATCGAGCGCGACGTCGCAGAGGATGCCGACGTCGGGAAATTCCTTCTTGATCGCGCGCACGGCCTGGCAAACCAGGTTGTTCGGATTGGTGGCTTCCGAGCCCTCTTCGTCGCGCAGGGAGGGGTCGGTGTAGGGAAACAGCGCGAGGCAGGGGATGGTGAGCTTCATCGCCCGCTCGGCCTCGCGCACGGCCTGGTCGACGCTGAGGCGCTCGACGCCCGGCATCGAGGCGATCGCCTCACGCTTGTTGTTGCCGTCGATCAGGAACAGCGGCCAGATCAGATCGTCGGTGGTGAGGACGTTCTCGCGCACCATCCGCCGGGCCCATTCGGCCTTGCGGTTGCGGCGCGGACGGATGGTCAGATCGAGGGCAGGGGAGGCCGCAGCACCGTCCCGGCGCGAGACCTCGCGCAATTCGATCGGACGTCCGTATTTGATCGCCATCACTCTTCCTCCGGCTGGAATTATTCTTATACCAGCTCGCATGGTTCCCGTCACCGCGGCTTGACCTGTCGCAAGGGATAGCAGCCGATTGATTTTGCGGGGCGAACCAGCCAGAAGGGGGCCATGTCGGAGATCTCCACCCGCGATGCGGCCCGCGACAGCGCCAGTGCCAGGGACGCTGCCCGCGACAATGCGCGAGACAATGCCAGAGACAATGCGATGTCGGTCGCGGCAATCTCGTCGGAGCGCCCGGAATCCGACGACAATGTCTGGACGCGCCGCCTGGTGCTGTTCCTGCGGGTGATGGCGCTGCTCTCGATCCTCAAGGGCCTCTATCATTGGGCGCAGGTGACGGGCTTCGTCGGCGGCGAGGACGAGGCGTTCGAGAACCAGTCGATGGCCTGGCAGGCGGCGACCATCTACTTCGCCGTGATCGAGCTCGTCGCCGCGGTCGGCCTGTGGCTGGCAACGCCGTGGGGCGCCGTGGTGTGGCTCACGACCGTGGTGTCCATGGCGGTGATCGAGCTGATGTTCCCGGGAATCTACGGCGGCAGCCTGGTCGTGGTCGGCGTCGAGGTCTTCATGCTCGCCGCCTATCTCGCACTCGCCTGGATGGCCGCGCGCGAACGGCCGCCATAGCAGGCAAACTCTCGTGCCCCGGACGCTGCGCAGCACGTAGTGATGCGTTGCTGAGCCGGGGCCCATCTCACCGCGATCTCGCTCTTGGCGTTCTGGGTCCCGGATCTGCGCTTCGCTCGTCCGGGACACGAGAGTGCGGTCGTGACTACTTGGTTGACCGCTGGTTGCTTAAAATTCGACGTAACTTTTCGCTAACCAGCCCGTTCCGCCACAGCTGTTACGCGCGCGTTTCGAAACGGGGCGGGGCTGTTCTGGAATGCGACAACAGGGCCGGACGGAGGGTGAACAGGACCTTGCGAGGGTCAACAGAGCGTTGCGAAAAGCCCTTGTGGCACAGGCTTAATCCGCAATTCACTGTCTTAAATTCATGATCTCTTTATTCTCTTATTTAAGCCGATCTTCAAACGCCCCCCTTAAGTTGAACCTATCAGACGGAGCACAAGTTTCGTCGAATAAGTGTCGATAAAAACGACAACAGGGGAAGTGTCATGATGAAAGCCGTCGCAACTGCGGCAGATACCGCAGAGCGCATCTCCGGCCAGCAGGGTTCGGTGCAGTCGCTCTATCTGGAAGCTTTGACTCTGGTGGAGCGGCTGCATCGCCGGCTCCTCGACGTGATCAAGGACGAGTTCGATCGTCGCGGTCGCGCGGACATCAATTCGGTCCAGGCGCTGCTGCTCTACAACATCGGCGACAAGGAGCTGACCGCGGGCGAGCTGCGCACGCGCGGTTACTATCTCGGCTCCAACGTCTCCTACAATCTGAAGAAGCTCGTCGAGCTCGGCTTCCTCGATCATCAGCGCTCGCGCGTTGATCGCCGCTCGGTGCGCATCCGTCTGACCCCGCAGGGCCAGGAAGTCCGCCGCATCGTCGACTCGCTCTACCAGAAGCACGTCAAGACCGTTGAACAGGTCGGCGGCATCTCGGGTGAGGAGTTCTCCACGCTCAACAAGTCGCTGCACCGCCTCGAGCGGTTCTGGACCGACCAGATCCTGTATCGCCTCTGAGTTCTTTTCGACGGGACAAGGCCAAGCCGGCCAGCAACAAGACCGGCAAGCCTCCCGAACGTGCCTCACTTCCCCAAGCGCATCGGCCCGGAGTTGCCCCCGGTCCGGTGCGTTTTGTCGTTTTGCAGTTGCGAAAAATCGTCCGTTTGAGCGGAACCGGTTCCCGGCTTCGGCGTTGTATCGCCGGATCGGAGGATGCGATGCTGGTCGAGCGCGGGTTGCAGGCACTGAACGTCGAACTCGTGAGCGATGCCTACGCCATCGCTGCGAACTACCTCCGCCGCTCCGGCGCCATCCCCGACACGCTCGTCACCAATGAACGCCTGCTCGAGATCATCATAAAGCTGCTCCAGCACGGCGAACTCAACAAGATCAGGCTCGCCAACAAGGCGATCGGCCGGTTCGAGACCCAGTCCGAGGCCCGCGCGGTTGCCTGATCAGAACTCACGACATTCCAGAGAACCAGAGGATGCCATGGAAGCTGCCATTGACCGCATCATGCAGACCTATGACCTGCTCGCGAACCGCACGTCCGCGGCGAGCGCGGAGGCGCGGGCCAAGGTCACCAACTATCTCAATACGTTGATGGAAGCCGGCGAGAAGGACACCCACAGGTTGACGGTCTGCGGCCTGACCTATCTGCGCCAGCTCGACGGCAGCGTGGACCCCGTGAAGGCGGGGTATACGGGGCTTTAGGCGAAATCCGGCCGGCGCCGGGCAGGGGTATTTTAAGGCCCAAATCGGACCCTTCAGGGTTGATCGGATGGGGGCGGGTCCGGAGCACCGCCCTCGGGCCCCAATCCTTCAATCCCCACCATATCTTGCATAAATATCAGGCCCGACCCGCAACCACTTGGCCTGTTGCGGGCGATGTGGTAGATCGCGCACGCCGCTTCCGATCACCACACCAGACCCGCCCGTAGCCCGCCAAAAGGCTGCGGCGGTGGAGATATTCGCAAGATGACCTTCGCCAAAACCGCCTCCGCCCCCGATTCGTTTTTCACCGCCTCGCTCGAGCAGGCCGACCCGGAAATCGCTGCCGCCATCAAGGGTGAGCTCGGCCGGCAGCGCCACGAGGTCGAGCTGATCGCCTCCGAGAACATCGTCAGCCGGGCTGTGCTGGAAGCGCAGGGTTCGGTGATGACCAACAAATATGCGGAAGGTTATCCGGGCGCGCGGTACTATGGCGGTTGTGAGTGGGTCGACGTCGCCGAGAACCTCGCGATCGATCGCGCCAAGAAGCTGTTCGGCGCCAAGTTCGCCAACGTGCAGCCGAACTCCGGCAGCCAGATGAACCAGGCGGTGTTCCTGGCGCTGCTCCAGCCCGGCGACACCTTCATGGGTCTCGACCTCGCGGCCGGCGGCCATCTCACCCACGGCTCGCCCGTCAACATGAGCGGCAAATGGTTCAAGGCCGCGCACTACACCGTGCGCCGTGAGGACCAGATCATCGACATGGACGCGGTCGCCAAGCAGGCCGAAGAGGTCAAACCGAAGCTGATCGTCGCCGGCGGCTCGGCCTATTCCCGCGCCTGGGATTTCAAGCGTTTCCGCGAGATCGCGGACTCGGTCGGTGCGTATCTCCTGGTCGATATGGCCCATTTCGCGGGTCTCGTCGCCGGCGGCGTGCATGCTTCGCCCGTGCCCTATGCCCACATCACCACCACCACGACGCACAAATCGCTGCGCGGTCCGCGCGGTGGTCTGATGCTGTGGAACGACGAGGCGCTGACCAAGAAGTTCAACTCGGCCATCTTCCCGGGCCTGCAGGGCGGCCCGCTGATGCATGTGATCGCGGCGAAGGCGGTCGCCTTCGGCGAGGCGCTGCGGCCGGACTTCAAGGTCTATGCCAAGAACGTCGTCGAGAACGCCAAGGCGCTGGCCGAGGCGATGAAGAGCCACGGCTTCGACATTGTGTCCGGCGGCACCGATAACCATCTGATGCTGGTTGACCTCCGGCCGAAGGGCCTGAAGGGCAACGCCTCGGAGAAGGCGCTGGTCCGCGCCGCGATCACCTGCAACAAGAACGGTATTCCCTTCGATCCCGAGTCGCCGTTCGTCACATCAGGTATTCGGCTGGGTACGCCGGCGGCGACCACCCGCGGTTTCGGCGTCGCTGAATTCCAGCAGGTCGCCGGCATGATCGGCGAGGTCTTGAACGCGATCGCGCAATCCTCCGACGGCAAGGCGCCGCTGGTGGAAGCCGCGATCAAGGAACGGGTCAAAGCGCTCACCGATCGGTTCCCGATCTATCAGTAAGGCCGAAGAAAACTGGTCAAGGTAAACGGATGCGCTGCCCGAACTGCAACAGTCTCGATACGCAGGTAAAGGACTCGCGTCCGACCGAGGACTCTTCCGTGATCCGCAGGCGGCGCGTGTGCGTCGCCTGCAATTTCCGCTTCACCACCTTCGAGCGCGTGCAGCTGCGTGAGCTCACGGTGATCAAGCGCAACGGTCGCCGCGTGCCGTTCGACCGCGACAAGCTGATGCGCTCGGTGTCGATCTCCCTGCGCAAGCGGCAGGTCGAGCCGGAGCGGGTCGAGAAGATGGTCTCCACCATCGTTCGCGAGCTTGAGACCGGCGGCGAGGCCGAAATCTCCTCCGAGGTGATCGGCGAGACCGTGATGGAGCATCTGCGCACGCTCGACGACGTCGCCTATGTGCGCTTCGCCTCGGTCTACCGCAATTTCCGCGAGGCCAAGGATTTTGCCGACGTGCTCGGCGAGCTCTCCGGCGAGGAGGAAGCGCGGCTCGCCGCGATCCGCAAATGATCTTCCGCATCCTGGAGGATCAGTACGCCCAGAAGATCCGCGACAGCAAGGACGCCGATCGCCGCTTCATGCAGCTTGCGCTGTCGCTGGGCAGGCGCGGGCTGGGGCGGACTTGGCCCAACCCGTCGGTCGGCGCTGTGATCGTGAAAGACGGGATGATCGTCGGCCGCGGTTGGACGCAGCCGGGCGGGCGCCCGCATGGTGAGCCCGAGGCGCTGCGGCGGGCCGGGGAGGCAGCACGCGGTGCCACGCTCTACGTCACGCTGGAGCCATGCTCGCATTTCGGCAAGTCGCCGCCTTGCGCTGATGCGGTGATCGCCGCCGGCATCAAGCGGGTCGTTGCGGCGATCGAAGATCCCAATCCGGAAGTCGCGGGCCAGGGCCATGCGCGATTGCGCGCTGCCGGTATCACAGTGGATGTTGGTCCGTGCGCGGCAGAGGCCGCCTTCGACCACGCCGGGCATTTCCGCCGCATCCGGGACAAGCGCCCGCACGTGATCTTGAAGCTGGCGGTTTCGCCCGACGGCAAGATCGGCGCGGCCGGCGGCAAGCCGCTTGCGATCACGGGTGAGGCGGTGCGCAACCGTGTGCATCTCCTGCGCGCGCAGTGCGACGCCATCCTGGTCGGCATCGGCACAGTGCTGGCTGATGATCCGCAGCTCAATTGCCGCCTGCCGGGCATGGCGGCGCGCTCGCCGGTGCGTGTGGTGCTCGACCAGAGTCTGCGCATTCCCGCCGCGAGCCAGCTCGTGCGCTCCGCGCGCGAGACGCCGCTTTGGGTGATCGCTTCGGAGCTTGCGGAAGCGGCTGCAGCCAC
>NZ_AKIY01000044.1 GCF_000282615.1 Bradyrhizobium sp. YR681
GGCTCGAGCCGCGAGCACGCGCCCTGGGCGCTGCTCGATTTCGGCATCCGCTGCGTGATCTCGACCTCGTTCGGCGACATCTTCTACAACAACTGCTTCAAGAACGGCATTCTGCCGATCCGGGTTGCCCAGGAAGACCTCGACAAGCTGTTCGACGACGCCGAGCGCGGCGCCAACGCGACGCTGACGATCGACCTGCCGAACCAGGAGATCCGCGGCCCCGACGGCGGCAAGGTCAAGTTCGAGATCGATCCGTTCCGCAAGCACTGCCTGATCAACGGCCTCGACGACATCGGCCTGACGATGGAAAAGAAGGCTTCGATCGACACCTATGAGGAGAAGCTCAAGCGCGAACGCGCCTGGGCCTGATCATACGTTTTCGTCTGAGCCCCGGTGCTGTCAGCGCCGGGGCTTTTTCTTTGCCCGGATTATCTCCTAAGCTTGAGCGCATGCTGCCCGACATCGTCACCTTCTGGCACGGCCCGATGGACGCACTGCGCCAGACCTGTCTGCGCTCGCAGCTGGCGGCCGGCCACAAGGTCACGGTCTACAGCTTCGACACCATTCCCGGCCTGCCCGCGGGCGTCGGCAATGCGAATGCCGAGGCGATCCTGCCGCATGCGTTCTCGGAACGATTGCGGCCGCCGCAGCCGGATGGAAGCTGGCGCGACTGGACCACGCTTCAGTTCAGCGACTTCTTCCGCATGAAGCTGATGGCGAAGGGTCTCGGCCTCTGGCTCGACGCCGACGTGCTGCTCTTGAAGCCCGTGAAGATCGATCCGGCAAAACCGTACTTCGCCTGGGAGCGGCCGCGCCAGCTTGGCAATTCCGTGATCTATCTTCCGCCGAAGCACGGCATCGTTGCCGCGTTCGAGGAGCTGATGGCGCAGGAGGAGCTGACGCCCAACTGGCTGTCGCTGCGCCATCGCATCACCTTCGCGATGCGCCGCCTGCGCGGCGGCTCGAACCGGCTCGCGGACATTCGCGTCGCGATCTTCGGGCCGGCGTCGCTGACCGCGCTCGCGCGCCGCACCGGCGAATTGCAGAACGCATTGCCGAAGCAATCATTCTACGCCGTGCATGCCGAGCCGAAACTGTTCTTCGACCCTTCGAGCTATCTCGGCCTCGTCACCGACCCCGGAATCATCGGCCTGCACATCTCGCCGAAGGGGCGCGGCGGCGAGAAGCCGATTCCGGGGAGCCTGTATGCGTGGGCCACGGAGAGGTTTGGCTAGGTCTCGTGCCCCGGACGCAGCGCAGCGCGAAGCGGTGCGCTGCGTCCGGGGCCAAGCGATGCGGCGAGATGGGTCCCGGCTCTGCGCGCCGCACCGCGTCCGGGACACGAGAGCTATTTCCTTGGCTCGTTCCAAATTTGATCCAGCGCAACGCGCGCCTGCATCATTGTGCGTAGTCTCGCTCCAATTCCACGACCGGACCGGAGCCTCACATGAGCACCGCAAGCAGGCCTTATCCCATCGTTCAGGATCTCATCGAGTCCTTCGCGAGCTGGCTGAAGCATCGCCGCGAGATGAACGAGATGCGGCAGCTCGATCGCGCCGATTTCGACCGGATCGCAAGCGATCTCAGGATCGCGCCCGACGACCTCGAAGAGCTGGTTCGCCACGGCAAGCACGCCGCCGACGAACTGCCGAAGATGCTCGAACAGCTCGGCATCAACGCCGAAGGGCTCGGCCGCGCACAGCCGCTGCTGCTGCGCGACATGGAGCGGGTCTGCTCGCTCTGCAATCACAAGGGACAATGCGACCGTGATCTTGCCGACGGCACCGCCGCGGAGAACTATCACGGCTATTGCGCCAATGCCGCGACGCTGGAATCGCTCGATCGCGCCGACCTCGCGCCGCGCTGAGCGATCTGCAAAACGAATCGCCCGCACGAGGCGGGCGATCGAGGCTCTGAACCAGGGACGAGACTAAGCTTAGCGGCCGTAGAACATCTTGTTGCAGCGGCCGGTGTTGTCCGCCACGTACGGGCCGCGCATTTGGGGGCGCATCGCCTGCCCGCGCTGGTTCACGCCCTGCACGCAATTGACATAGCCTGTATTGCTGGCCCAGCGAAAATCGGTGGTGTAGGCGTGCGAGCTCGAAGTGGAGCCGACCAGCGAGCCGAAGCCGAGGACGGCAGCGAGGGCGAAAAGCGCGAGGCGAGAGGCCGTCATGGTTGTTATCCCGTTTTTTTGAGCTGCACCTTGCAGCGCGTGAACGAGACAATGCTCGAATTCACCGCGCCGGAATGTGCGCGACGTCACGCAGCGGAAGGTCAACCTGGAGAACGTGCCGTCGCATCGGAGTGCGCGCCTAGCCCTTCCCCATCGCCGCGATCGCATCCGCGATCTCGATCGTGCGCTTCGCCATGTCGGCGTGCAGGCGCTCGACCATCGCCCCATCGAGCCGGATCGCCCCGCGCGAGACGTTCTCCGGCATTTCGAACGCCGCGATGATTTTTCGCGCGCGCGCGACTTCTTCTTCCGGCGGCGTGAAGATCACGTTGCAGGCGTCGATCTGCGAGGGATGGATCAGCGTCTTGCCGTCGAAGCCGAGATCGCGGCCCTGCGCGCATTCGGTGGCAAAGCCGTCGGGATTGGCGATGTCGCTGTAGGGGCCGTCGAGGATTTCGAGACCGGCCGCACGCGTCGCCAGGATGCAATGCGTGATCATCGGGATCATCGCAGCGCGGCCCGGCAGCATCTTGATGCGCGTCTCGCGCGAGATGTCGTTCGGGCCGAACACAAAGCCCGACAGCCGCGTCTTCGGATCGCGGCCGGCGGTCGCCAGCTCCTCGGCATGCAGCACGGCGCGCGCGGTCTCGATCATGGCCCAGACCTTCACGGTCGGCGCGGCGCCGAGCTCGGCGAGGTGGTGGCCGATGGTCTGGAGATCTTCGATACTTGAAACTTTCGGAACCAGGATGCCATCAGGCGAGGCCTTGGCGGCCATCGCGACGTCGTCGGCCCACCAGGGCGTGTCGAGGCCGTTGGTCCGGATCAGGATCTCGCGCTGGCCGAACCCTTTTGCGGCGATCGCGGCGGCGATGCCGTCGCGCGCCGCCGCCTTGGCGTCGGGCGCGACCGAATCTTCCAGATCGAGGATCAGGCCGTCGGCGGCCAGATTCCGCGCCTTTTCAAGCGCGCGGGGGTTGGAGCCGGGCATGAACAGATGGCTGCGGCGCGGGCGGGTCATGCGAATGGTCCTTCCGGTTTCCTCGTCTGAATCCTGACCGAAGCCGATAGCACCTGGCATGCCTATTCGAAAGGCTTGTTCGCCCCTGCGGCTTATGGTTAGGCATAGGCCATGATCACATTCCCTGAGCATTTGCTGGAAGGCTACAAGGCCTTCGCCACCCAGCGGCTGCCGACCGAGCAGAGCCGCTATCGCGAGCTGTCGGTCAAAGGGCAGTTCCCCGAAGTGATGGTGATCGGCTGCTGCGACAGCCGCGTCTCGCCCGAGGTGATCTTCGACGTCGGACCGGGCGAATTGTTCGTGGTGCGCAACATCGCCAATCTGGTGCCGGTGTATCAGCCCGACGGCAACGCGCACGGCGTCTCGGCCGCGCTGGAATATGCCGTGACGGTGCTGAAGGTGAAGCACATCGTCATTCTCGGCCACGCGCAATGCGGCGGCATCCGCGCCTTCGTCGACAAGATCGAGCCGCTCACGCCCGGCGACTTCATCGGCAAATGGATGCAGATGTTCATCAAGCCGGGCGAAGTGGTCGAACAGCGCGACCACGAGACCATGGCGCAATTCGTCGAGCGCATCGAGAAGGCCGCGGTGTTCCGCAGCCTGGAAAACCTGATGACGTTCCCGTTCGTGCAGAAGGCGGTCGATGCCGGCCAGATGCAGACCCACGGCGCCTATTTCGGCGTCGCGGAGGGATCGCTGTTCGTGCTGGACAAGGCGAGCAAGGACTTCAAGAGCGTCAGGGACGTCCTTCCCGCCCGTCCCTAGAAGCCACGCAGGTCCGTGACCGGCCTGGAAAGCGTCGTCTTGCCGGTGATGCGACGGAGGGCACGGTTCACCACGTCAAGATTGTTGTCGAAAGACCCATGGTTGGCGGGGATGGTTTCGTCATTCTTCGGCTCGCGACGCGTGGGGACTTCCGTATCGCTGATCGCTGGATCGAGAAAAACATCCTCGCTGACTTCGGACCAGTCATCCAGGATCTTGTCCGAACCCGACATGAAGGTGTCGTCGTCCGCCCGCCATTTCCGCCAGACCTTCTGCAGTCCCAAAATCGGGGTCTTGTGATCGGGCTCGAGAGCCCGCGAAACCAGATAGAGCAGTGATTTAGAGTAGAGAACAGGGACGCATGGATCGCTGGTTTCGTTGGCATCGCTGAGAACGTCGACAAAGGTCGTCTTGGGATCGGCGACCTTGTCGGCAAAAGCGCTGCCGTATTTGTCGGAGGCAAAGGCGACGGTGCAGGCCGGCGCCCAGAGATGAACCGAGCTCGCTTTCAGCCCGCGGGCCTTCATCGGCGCCAGAAAATATCCTTGCATAATGGCACCGGCGGAATGTCCGATCAGGTGGATCCGCGGCCGCTGGCTCGCGCTCATCCCGCCGAGCTCGCGCTCCAGCTCGCGCGCCGCGACGGCAAGGCCGCCGCCTGCGCGGCTCGCACCTGCGGCTCTGAATTTCATGTTCTCCCAGATGGCCTTGACGCCGGCATCGCGCGCGAACACCTCGAAGGCACGATCCTTGATCTCGTCGATCTTGTTTCTGAGCCAGCCCTTGTCCGCTCCCGACGGCATCACCAGCTTTTCCGCCGCGGTCTTCAGAATGTCTCCGGCCGATTCCAGCAGACCGGTTTGCCACACCACGAAAATTGGCATGACGCGATTGGCCTCGAACCACGGACCGAGCACCTGCGCCCTGGAGATTCCGTCCTCGCGGCTGTTCAGCCCGCCGTGATCGATGATCGCCAGATCGGAAAATCCCTGCTCGGCTGCCCGGCCGAGGCATTGCTTGACGACGAGCGCGACGGCGTCGTCGCCGGAGCTCGCCTCGACAAGCTCGCGCTCGGCACTGCCGTTGTGCCCGATGAAGATGATGTGTTTGGCTTCCTCACCGTGGATCCAGGGAGAGACGGCACTCTCATCGCCCGCCACGTCGGAGCGGAGCAGCGCCCGCGCTCGCAGCCGCTCGTCCAGCGACAGGTCGGTTCGCATCGACGGGCTCACGAAGTGACGCGGTTCGTGCACAGGCTTCGATGCGCCTTTCTTGGCCGCGGGCGGCGGCGACGTGACGCGCATGGGCGCGCCGAGCGTCAGGGCCCAGGCATCGGTGCCGTAGCGGGTCCAGTCCTGATAAGGCAGCAGCCCAAATCCGTGGAATCCCCAATGAGGTCCCCACGAGTTTTGTACGATGAAGCCATCGGATGTGTAGCCGACCAGGGCGAACGCGTGGCCGCCAACGTCGTTGGGCTTTTTTGGCGGGAGAATGAGCGCCGCATCGAGCGTCTTGCAGTTGTTGCGAACGCGGTCCCAGCCGTCGTGGACGTCCGCGGACACGTAGATCGCATGCGTTTCGTAGATCGCCGACTGCATATCGACGATGGATTTGCCGTCGATGCGATAATATGCCCCGAGCGGCGTGAGCGGCGCATCCGTATCCCATCCGCTCCTGGGCAGTCCGGGCTTCTGCCGCTTCTCGAAGTTCGGCCAGAATTTCTCGCCGCAAACGCCGTGCTTGTGAAATCCCTTCATGGCACCGCGACAGCTCGACCCGTCGTAATCCTCCCCCTTCCATTCGTCATAGAGACGCGCGTTCTGGTACAGCATCCGCGCACTTCGCCGGGCGATCGTCAGGGCGGCTTTCGGGTCGTCGGCCGCGATCGGATTCGTGTTTGCCAGCTCCCACTGGAGATAGTTCACGACCGCGGCGAGGCCGAACCCCGTGCAGGATCCCTCCTGGCCCTGATCGAGAACCATCTCGGCATGGCGATAGACCGAGAACCAGCGCTCGATCAGCTGGTCGGACGGATAGGCCGGCGGCAGGCTCACCAGTCGCGATCGATACAGCAGGTCACGAAAGTCGAAGCGATCCGGACGTGCATCGAATTTGCGGTCGAAAAGGACCCTGGTCGGCATGCAATCCTCCTTGTTTTAAAAGCTCTTAAAAGCGGGAGGGCTCAGGGTGGCAATATCACCCACGCGCCCGCTCAACCACTAATTGTGATCCAGCGGAAGCATCCGTGCAACCAGGGTCTGTGCAAAAAATGCGGACCTGCGCGACATCTCGGCGCAGCTAAAACGGCCTCCGGCAGGAAGGCCTTCGGCGCGCAGGGCCGATGACGGGTTCGACCAAGCTGCGCAGCAACGCGGGGTTCGCAGGGTGGACAAAGACGCAACGCGCCGCATCCACCCGACGAGATCTACGGCAGCTCGGCTTACGCCGCCTTCTTCTTAGCGCTGATCAGCTTGCGGTTGATCAGGACTTCCGCGATCTGGATCGCGTTCAGCGCGGCGCCCTTGCGCAGATTGTCCGACACGCACCAGAGCACGAGACCGTTCTCGACCGTCGCGTCCTCGCGGATGCGGCTGATATAGGTGGCGTCCTCGCCGGCCGCTTCATAGGGCGTGGCGTAGCCGCCGGGCTCCTGCTTGTCGATGACGAGGCAGCCCGGCGCCGTGCGCAGGATGTTGCGCGCTTCGTCCGCGCTGATCGGATTCTCGAACTCGATGTTGACGGCTTCGGAGTGGCCGACGAAAACCGGCACGCGCACGCAGGTCGCGGAGAGCTTGATCTTGGGATCAAGGATCTTCTTGGTCTCCGCCATCATCTTCCACTCTTCCTTGGTGTAGCCGTCCTCCATGAAGACGTCGATGTGGGGGATGACGTTGAAGGCGATGCGCTTGGGAAACTTCTTATTGACCAGCTCCTGGTTGGTGTAGACGGCCTTGGTCTGCGAGAACAATTCGTCCATGCCGTCCTTGCCGGCGCCCGAGACCGATTGATAGGTCGAGACGACGACGCGCTTGATGGTCGCCTTGTCGTGCAGCGGCTTGAGCGCGACCACGAGCTGCGCGGTCGAGCAGTTCGGGTTGGCGATGATGTTCTTCTTCTTGAAGCCCTCCGTCGCAGCCGCATTCACCTCGGGCACGATCAGCGGCACGTCCGGGTCCATGCGCCAGGCCGAGGAATTGTCGATCACGACAGCGCCGGCGGCGCCGATCTTCGGCGACCATTCCTTCGACACCTCGCCGCCCGCCGACATCAGGCAGATATCGACGTCGGAGAAATCATAATGCTCGAGCGCCTTGCACTTCAGGGTGCGGTCGCCATAGGAGACCTCGACGCCGACGCTGCGGCGTGACGCCAGGGCCACGACCTCGTCCGCGGGGAATTTGCGCTCATCGAGGATGTTGAGCATTTCCCGTCCGACATTGCCGGTCGCGCCGACCACTGCGACTTTGTAACCCATCGTTCACTCTCCGATGAAAAAGCCCGTTCCTGAAGCCAGTGCTTAAACAGGAAGAGCAGCGCTTCTATGCGAGAACCGGCCTCAAGACAACGTTGGACCATGCCTGAAGGCCGTGGATGCAGTCGCCTGAGGCCAGCACGGCCGTTAGCCCAACCCAGATCCATCTGGCGCTTGCCAATTTCGCCGACGAGGTGGTCGGCACGCTGGCCCGCCTGTTTGCCTATGTGGGGGCGCTGGTCCTGTTTGCCATCCTCGGCCTAGCCGGCCTTGGCCAGCTGCCTGACCTGAGCGACGACGCGCCGGCTTCGAGGCCGGGCTGGAGCGAGGCCTCCCGCTCGCAACCTGCTTTCGCGCTCAGCAAACTCGGTTCATCAGAGAAAACAGCCTCTTATACCATCCTGCGGCATCCCGAAGGCGGCCGCAGGGACGTGCTGCGCTGGGCCGGAGAGGCGGACAAGCCGCTGGCCGAGCTCGAGATTTACCGGGAGGGCGGCGAATTTGACGTGACCCGCCCGGCGACCGAGGGCCTGGCCGTCCGGATGGGCCTCACGGCCGCAACTCCGCTCGAGCAGGCCGGCCTGATCGACACCAAATTCGGCCCCGTCGCCCTGTTCCGGCCTGTTGGAACGGCGCAGGGGGCGTGCCTCGGTTATCTCAAGCGCAGCGAGGAGCCGCCGCTCCAGATCTCCGGCTTCTCCTGCCAGGGCGATACAATACCAGCCCAGCGCGCGGCGGTGGCCTGCACGCTGAACCGTCTGACGCTGCTCACCTCCGGCAACGAGCCGAAGCTGGCAGATTTGTTCGCCCGTGCCGAGCTCAAGCGCCGGACCTGCGCCCCCGCGGGATCGTCGGACTGGCTGCTGGGCGCCGCGAACGCGCAATTGCGCGGCGCGCTGTGACCCGCATCAAGGATTTGCATCAAGCTCAAGTGGCTGGTTTGCATGCAACTTTTGCCGGCGCGCACGATTATTCCGAGCTGGTGTGACCCAATAGACCTAGTTGCGGCCACCCCGGCCGGGCTAGTATGGGGGTGAAATCGACTGGCGGCTTGCCGCCTGAAGGGGACGTGATGAGCTCGACATTTTCTGCCGCGAACAAACTGGCGACATTGCTTGCGGCGGGCGCCGCGATTGCGATGGCCTTCGCGACGCCGGCTTCGGCCGACACCAAGCCCAAGCGCTATGACGAGCGCGGCCGCCATTATTACGGCCCGAGCGGCCCCAACGCGGTCTACCAGCAGGGCCGCACCCGCCTCTATGTGAGCAAGCGCTCCTGGCTCGACGGCGGCACCGAGGTCAATCCCGGCGACCGCAAGTTCAGCGACTATGCCTTCCCGCCGGCCGTCGGCTATCCGTCCTTCGCCCGCGAAAACCTCAACCGCCCGATCGACCGCCAGCCGCTCTCGCCGCCGCAGGACATCGGCGGCTATCCGCAG
>NZ_AKIY01000045.1 GCF_000282615.1 Bradyrhizobium sp. YR681
AGCGCCGTGCCCACGTCTTCCTTAACCGTAGAGTGGTGGGCACGCTGCGCTTTGCCCATCCTACGACACCGCTGTCTACGGCACCGGTATCTGCCGCCTCACTGCACCCCGATCGTGGTCAGGTCCTGGAACCAGTGCTGCGCCTGCACGAACTGCTTGATCTTCGGCGACAGTGCGTGCGGGTTGGTGTCGTGGACGACCCAGACCAGCACGGCATCGTCGACGATCAGGGCGTGCGCCTGCGCGATCAGATCGTCCTGCTTGGCCGTATCGAACGTCTGCTTGGCCTCGTTGATCAGCGCGTCTACCTTCGGGTTCTTGTAGCCGCCCCAGTTGACGCCCACCGGCGCGATCTGGTCGGAGGCGAAGAAGCGGACGATGGCGTAGAGCGGGTCCGAGGTGACATAGGCGATGTTGTTGGCGGTGATGCCGGCGTTCATCTCGTCGGCGGCGCCCTTGCGCCAATGCGTGTAGAGCGTCTCGAGCTCGACCACCTTGAAGTCGATCTCGATGCCGATCTCCTTGAAGCTCTGCTGCAGGAATTCGTTCATCGGCAGCGACAGCATCTGGCCGGTGCCGCCCTGTGCGATGATGAAGGTCGCCTTCAGCGGCTTTGCTTTGGAATAGCCGGCTTCCTCGACCAGCTTTTTCGCAGCAGCCAGATCGTATTTCAGCTCGAAGCTCGGCTTGCCGAACCACGGGCTCGACGGATCGACCTGGCCCTTGGCGGGTTTCGCCAGGCCGTTCATCAGTCCGACGACCTCGTCGCGGTTGATCGCGAGGTTCAGCGCCTTGCGCAGGCGGATGTCGGTCCAGGGCGAGCCCGGCAGCACGCTGAGGTGATAATTCCAGACATGCGGCGTGACGTTGTCGACCAGCTTCATGCCGGCCGCTTTCAGCTGCGGCACGGCGTCCGGCGCCGGCGTCTCGATTAGGTCGACTTGCCCCGCGAGCAGCGCGTTGGTGCGCGTCAGCGCTTCCGGCATCGGCACCAGCACGATCTTGTCGACCTTGGGGATGCGCTTCGGGTTCCAGTAGTCCGGATTTTTCGAGAGCTCCGCGAGCTCGCGCGGCACCAGTTTGGTCAATTTGAACGGGCCGGTGCCGGAAGGCTGGCTGGCGAACTTGTCCCAATCCTTGCCGAGCTTCTCGTATTGCGCCGGGCTCGACACCAGGAACCACAGCATCTGATAGGGGAAGAAGGAATCGACCGTCTTGGTGGTGATCTCCACGGTGGAGTCGTCGATCTTGGCGTAGCTTGCGACCGAGGGCAGGCGGGTCTTCACCTGCGCGCTTTGCCGTTTGTCGAATTGCGGCGCCTTGTCGTTGAGCACCTTGTCGAGATTCCAGATCACCGCGTCGGCGTTGAACTCGCTGCCGTCGTGAAACTTCACGCCCTTGCGCAGGGTGAAGCGCCACTTCGTCTTGTCGGTGTCGTCCACCTTCCATTCGGTGGCGAGGCCCGGCACCAGCTTGCCCGGCCGGTCGGCGACGTCCATCTCCCAGGCGACCAAAGGATCGTAGATCGTGTAGGCCGTGAACTGATAGGCGCCGGCGCCGCGATCGGGCTGGCCGGTCGTCAGCGGGATATCCGCCATCGAGATGCCGTAGCGCACCACCGTTTCGGCGCGCGCCGAGATTGCGGAAACTGCCAGCGCAAGCACGGCGAGACAGATCGACAGACGAATACGCATGGCCCAAAGCTCCCAGGAGATTTCGAGGCCAAACTTGCAATCTTGATGCCAGAATAGGCAGCACGACGACTTGGTCTGCATCTGATCACAGGGACTTGTCGCCGCAGGGGGCAATTTGCAGAAAAAGTTTCTCCTTGGCATAGCCATTGCATACGATTGCATCAAAATTAATCATCGGAAGCCGGAAAAGGACTGAGGTAATGCTTATCAAGAACAACATGACCCGCGGGGCGCTGATTGCGCTTCTGGCGCTCGGCAGCGCTGCTGCATGGCCGAGCGTGGCCAGCGCCGAAACCGTGCTGCGGATCGGCATGACCGCTGCCGATATTCCGCGCACCTTGGGCCAGCCGGATCAGGGCTTTGAAGGCAACCGCTTTACCGGCCTTACCATGTATGACGCGCTGACCGGCTGGGACCTGTCCTCCGCCGACAAGCCGAGCGTGGTGATCCCCGGCCTTGCCACCGAGTGGAAGGTCGACGATGCCGACAAGACCAAATGGACCTTCAAGCTGCGCCCCGGCGTCACCTTCCACGACGGTTCGCCGTTCAATGCCGACGCGGTGGTGTGGAACGTCGAGAAGGTGCTGAAGCAGGACGCGCCGCAGTTCGACGCCAGCCAGGTCGGCGTCACGGCCTCGCGCATGCCGACGCTCGCCTCCGCCAAGAAGATCGACGACATGACCGTCGAGCTCACCACCAAGGAGCCCGACAGCTTCCTGCCGATCAACCTCACCAATCTGTTCATGGCGAGCCCGGCGAAGTGGCAGCACTTCTATGAGAAGGCCGAAGGCGCCGATGCCAAGGCGAAGTCGCAGGCCGCCTGGACTGCGTTCGCCAAGGACGCGGCGGGCACCGGCCCGTGGAAGATGGCGAGCTTTACCCCGCGCGAACGGCTCGAGCTGGTCAAGAACGCGAGCTATTGGGACAAGGCGCGCGTGCCCAAGGTCGACAAGATGGTGCTGCTGCCGATGCCGGAAGCCAACGCCCGCACCGCGGCGCTGCTGTCCGGTCAGGTCGACTGGGTCGAGGCGCCGGCGCCGGACGCGCTGCCCGAACTCAAGCAGCGCGGCTTCAAGCTCTACGCCAACGAGCAGCCGCATGTCTGGCCCTGGCAGTTCTCGCGCGTCGAAGGCTCGCCCTGGAACGACATCCGCGTCCGCAAGGCCGCCAACCTCTGCGTCGATCGCGAAGGCCTCAAGGACGGCCTGCTCGCCGGCCTGATGGTGCCGGCGACCGGCACGTTCGAGCCCGGCCATCCCTGGCGCGGCAAGCCGACCTTCGAGATCAAGTATGACAAGGCGGCCGCGCAGAAGCTGATGGCGGAGGCCGGTTTCGGTCCGAGCAAGAAGCTGACGGTGAAGATCCAGACGTCGGCATCGGGCTCCGGCCAGATGCAGCCGCTGCCGATGAACGAATATCTCCAGCAGGCGCTCGCCGAATGCTATTTCGACGTGAAGCTTGACGTCATCGAGTGGAACACGCTGTTCACCAATTGGCGCCGCGGCGCCAAGGACCCCAGCGCCAATGGCGCGAATGCGACCAACGTCACCTATGCGGCAATGGATCCGTTCTTCGCGCTGGTGCGCTTCCTGCAATCGAGCATGGCGCCGCCGGTCTCGAACAATTGGGGTTTCATCAACGATCCCAAGTTCGATGAGCTGGTGAAGAAGGCACGCCAGACCTTCGACCCCGCCGCGCGCGACGCTGCGCTCGCCGAGCTGCACGCGGCCTCCGTGGATGATGCGGCCTTCCTCTACGTCGCCCACGACGTCGGCCCCCGCGCCATCAGCCCGAAGGTGACGGGCGTGGTGCAGCCAAAGAGCTGGTTCATCGACTTCTCGCTGGTGTCGATGCAGTAATGAGCTGCTAGCAACGTACTCGCTGCACCCTCTCCCCTTGCGGGAGAGGGTGGCTTCGCGAAGCGAAGCCGGGTGAGGGGTCTCTCTCCGCGGATGCGGACCCTTCGATCGGAATACTCCCGTCCGCGGATCGATACCCCTCATCCGGCGCTTGCGCGCCACCTTCTCCCGCAAGGGGAGAAGGAAGAAAGAACCAAACGTGCTCGCCTATATCGCCAGACGCATCGTCTATGTCATTCCGATCGTCATCAGCGTCGCGCTGGTGTGCTTTCTGCTCGTGCACATCACGCCGGGCGATCCGCTCGTCGCAGTGCTGCCCGCAGATGCCTCGCAGGAGCTCGCAGCGCAGCTGCGCGCCGCCTACGGCTTCGACCGGCCGCTGCCGGTGCAGTTCGGGCTTTGGCTGCTGCGCGCTCTGCACGGCGATCTCGGCAATTCGATCGCGACCGGACGTCCCGTGCTGGCCGAGGTCATGCGCGCGGTCAGCAACACGGTCACGCTCGCGATTGCCGCCGCCATCATCGGCTTCACCATGGGCATCCTGCTCGGCCTGATCGCCGGCTATTTCCGCGAGACCTGGATCGACAAGGTCGCGACCTCCTTTGCCATCGCCGGCGTCTCGGTGCCGCATTACTGGCTCGGCATGGTGCTGGTCATCATCTTCTCGGTGCAGCTTAACTGGCTGCCCGCGGTCGGCGCCGGACCCAACGGCTCCAACTCCTGGGCCTGGGACTGGGCCCACCTGCAATATCTCGTGCTGCCGGCGATCACGACCTCGGTGATCCCGATGGGCATCGTCACCCGCACCGTGCGCGCGCTGACCGGCGACATCCTCAGCCAGGACTTCGTCGAGGCGTTGCGCGCAAAAGGCCTGCACGAGACCGGTGTGTTCCGCCACGTCATCAAGAACGCCGCGCCCACCGCGCTCGCGGTGATGGGGCTTCAGCTCGGTTACATGCTCGGTGGCTCGATCCTGATCGAGACCGTGTTCTCCTGGCCGGGCTCGGGCTTCCTGCTCAACTCCGCGATCTTCCAGCGCGACCTGCCGCTGCTCCAGGGCACGATCCTGATCCTGGCGCTGTTCTTCGTCTTCCTCAACCTGCTGGTCGACATCGCGCAAGCCGCGATCGACCCGCGCATCAAGCGGGGCTGATCAGATGAGCCCGGCTGTAGCCACAACGACGATGCGCTCCCTCCCCCGCCTGCGGGGGAGGGTTGGGGAGAGGGTGTTTCCTCAATCGAGACCCCCCAAGAGGAGAGAACCCTCACCCGGCGCTTCGCGCCGACCTCTCCCGCAAGCGGGCGAGGTGCACCGCGTCCTCGGCGCGCACCGATCGCACGGAGCCAGCCGATGAGCGAGCTTCCGTTGTCCGCCACCGCCGACGCCGCGCTCCAGGCCGCGCCCGCCACCAAGGCGCGCGGCTATTGGGCGACCGTCGGCCGCCGTATCCGGCGCGACAAGGTCAGCATGGCCTGCGCGCTGGTGCTGCTGCTGATCTTCCTCTCCGCGATCCTTGCACCGTGGTTGGGCCTCGAGGATCCCTACAAGGGCTCGATGATCCGCCGCTTGCGCCACATCGGCACCGTCGGCTACCCGCTCGGCACCGACGAGCTCGGGCGCGACATGCTGGCGCGACTGATCTATGGCGGGCGGCTGTCGCTGGTCATCGGCATCTTGCCTGTGATCCTCGCCTTCTGCATCGGCACCTCGCTCGGCCTCGTCGCCGGCTATGTCGGCGGCAAGCTCAACACCGCGATCATGCGTACAATCGACGTGTTCTACGCGTTCCCCTCCGTGCTGCTCGCGATCGCGATCTCCGGCGCGCTCGGCGCCGGCATCCTCAACTCCATCGTGTCGCTGACCGTCGTGTTCGTGCCGCAGATCACCCGCGTCGCCGAGAGCGTCACGACAGGCGTGCGCAACATGGACTTCGTCGAGGCCGCGCGCGCCTCCGGCGCCGGACCCTTCACCATCATGCGGGTGCACATCCTCGGCAACGTGCTGGGCGCGATCTTCGTCTATGCCACCAGTCTCATCTCGGTCTCGATGATTTTGGCCGCCGGTCTCTCCTTCCTCGGCCTCGGCACAAAACCGCCGGAGCCGGAATGGGGCCTGATGCTGAACACGCTCCGCACCGCGATCTACGTCAATCCGTGGGTGGCGGCCCTGCCGGGCGCGATGATCTTCGCGGTCTCGATCTGCTTCAATCTGCTCTCGGACGGCCTGCGCAGCGCCATGGACATCAGGAACTAGGGATGAGAGCGAAGCAGCCAACCGCGTCGGCAGTGCCACACCTCTCCCATAGGGAGAGTTCGGATCCCATCGCCAGGTGCGATCCGGGTGAGGGGTTACGCTCCACCGCGTTTGCCGCGCCCCCTCACCCGCGCCTTCGGCGCGACCTCTCCCCGATGGGGAGAGGTGAAGGATCGCGCCCATGAGCGAGAGCAACACATCCGTCGCCATGCTGGAGCCGGTCGAAGACATCGGCGGCGTCGCGCAGCCGCTGCTCCAGGTCAACGGCCTGACAAAGCATTTCCCGGTTCGCGGCGGATTGTTCGCCGCCAAGCGCACCGTGCGTGCCGTCGACAACGTCTCCTTCTCCGTGGCCAAGGGCGAGACCGTCGGTATCGTCGGCGAGTCCGGTTGCGGCAAATCCACCACCGCGCGGCTGCTGATGCATCTGATGCCGCGCGATACCGGCGACATCATCTATGACGGCATGACCGTCGGCCAGGCGCTGAGCTTGCGCGAGCTGCGCCGCGGCATGCAGATGGTGTTCCAGGATTCCTACGCCTCGCTCAATCCGCGCCTGACGATCGAGGAGTCGATCGCCTTCGGCCCGAAGGTCCACGGCATGGCAGATGGCACGGCGCGGGCACTGGCGCGCGAGCTGCTCGGCAAGGTCGGCCTGCGCCCCGAAAATTTCGCCAACCGCTATCCGCACGAGATCTCCGGCGGCCAGCGCCAGCGCGTCAACATCGCCCGCGCGCTGGCGCTGTCGCCGCGGCTGGTGATCCTGGACGAAGCCGTCTCCGCGCTCGACAAATCGGTCGAGGCGCAGGTGCTCAACCTGCTCGCCGACCTCAAGCGCGAGTTCGGCCTGACCTATCTCTTCATCAGCCACGACCTCAACGTCGTCCGCTACATCAGCGACCGCGTGCTGGTGATGTATCTCGGCGAGGTCGTCGAGCTCGGCCCGGTCGACCAGGTCTGGGATAATCCTGCGCATCCCTATACGCGCGCGCTGCTGGCGGCGATGCCGTCCTCCGACCCGGATCGTCGCACCGAGAAACCGCCGATCACCGGAGACCCGCCCAATCCGATCGACCCGCCGCCGGGCTGCCGCTTCCATACCCGCTGCGCGTTTGCGGAGCCGCTCTGCGCAAATGCCGCACCAAAGCTCACGGCGGTCGATAAAATGGGCCACGAGGCCGCGTGCTACATGGCTATTCCGGGTTCAGGCCACAGCCGCGCGCCCGCAGAGGAAACAGCATGACAAGACCGACACCGAAAGAGATCAAGCCGATCGCGCAGATTGCCGGCGTTCCCGTCGATGACGAGATCGCAACACGCATCTCCAGCTCCATCGGACCGGCCTTCGAAGGTTTTGCGGCCATCGCCGGCACGCTGCCGTTCGATCTCGAGCCGGCGTCTTACGTCATCGTGCAGGCCGCGAAGGTGTCGAAATGAGCCGTGAGCCTGCCTTGATGACGCTCACCGAGGTCGCGCGTGCGATCGCGATGAAGCAGCTGTCCTCGCATGAGGTGACGCGCGCGCTGCTGCACCGCATCGCGCAATGGCAGCCACATCTCAACGCCTTCATGTCGATCGAAGCGGAAGCCGCGCTGAAGGCGGCCGAGGCCGCCGACGCCGAGCTGGCCAAGGGCACGGTCCGTGGTCCGCTGCATGGCGTGCCGCTCGCGCACAAGGACATGTATTACGACGCCGGCAAGATCGCGACCTGCGGCTCGCTGATCCGCCGCGATTTCGTCGCGACGACGACCTCCACCGCCTTGCAGCGGCTGAAGGATGCCGGCCAGGTCCGGCTCGGCACGCTGCACCTTGCCGAGTTCGCCTATGGCCCGACCGGCCACAACGCCCATTACGGCCCGGTGCGCAATCCCTGGAACGTCGCGCACATCACCGGCGGCTCGTCCTCCGGCTCCGGCTCGGCGGTCGCCGCCCG
>NZ_AKIY01000046.1 GCF_000282615.1 Bradyrhizobium sp. YR681
CTGACTTACAAGGATGAGGATGGAGAGTGACGCGGCTGGTTAGGCCTCAGAGCATGCTCGGCAGCACGCGGTCCGGCGGCTTGTGGGCGTCGAGGAAGGTGCGGATGTTGATGATCACCTTCTCGCCCATCTCGACACGGCCTTCGATCGTGGCCGAGCCCATATGCGGCAGCAGCGTCACCTTGCCGGCCTTGGCGAGCCGCACCAGCTTGGGGTTCACCGCGGGCTCGTGCTCGTAGACGTCGAGCCCGGCGCCGCCGATCTCGCCGCCTTCGATCAGCTTGATCAGCGTGTCCTCGTCGGTGACTTCGCCGCGCGCGGTGTTGACGACGTAGGCGTCTTTCCGGATCAGCTTCAGCCGGCGCGCCGAGAGCAGATGGTAGGTTGCGGGCGTATGCGGACAGTTCACCGAGATGATGTCCATCCGCGCCAGCATCTGGTCGAGGCTTTCCCAATAGGTCGCACCAAGCTCTTCGGCGATCACAGGCGCGACGGGACGGCGGTTGTGATAGTGGATCTGCAGGCCGAAGGCGCGGGCGCGACGCGCGACCGCCTGGCCGATGCGGCCCATGCCGATGATGCCGAGGCGTTTTCCCCCGATGCGGTGGCCGAGCATCCAGGTCGGCGACCAGCCGGGCCAGGGCTTTCCTTCCGTCAGGATCGAGGCGCCTTCGATCATCCGGCGCGGCACGGCCAGGATCAGCGCCATGGTCATGTCGGCGGTGTCTTCGGTCAGAACTTTCGGCGTGTTGGTGACGGTGATGCCGCGGGCATGCGCGGCCTCGACGTCGATATTATCGACGCCGTTGCCGAAATTGGCGATCAGGCGCAGCTTGCAGTCGGGCTGGTTGACGATGTCGGCGGTGATGTGGTCGGTGACCGTTGGAACCAGCACGTCGGCGGTGCGCGCGGCCTCCGCGATCTGCTCGGCCGACATCGGTGTGTCCTCGAGATTGATCCGCGCGTCGAACAGCTCGCGCATCCGCGTTTCGATCGAATCCGGCAGCTTGCGCGTCACGACGACGAGGGGCTTTTTCTTCACCGACATGTCCTGCTCTCATGAGGCGTCGCTGGCCGCCCCTGTCGCCAAAGGCCGGCCGTTGAGGTCTCATTAACCCGGTTGTTCGACACTGACCTTGCCGTGTCTGTCCCCGGCGTTTCCTTCAAGCTCTCCCGACATTTCCGGCCGGAAAATCGGGACAAACTGGTTGTTTAAGCGTCCGTCCTCTCTAGCAGAAGGCCGGGCCAAGACAAGAACCACGGGTTAAGGCTTGGCGGAACACCCGCGTGGGGCGGGTCGGGGACGTCGCGGCAGGGTTTGGAATGTGGGGTGAGGACAGGGCATGACGCCCGGGTCTTCGACAGGAGACGGGTTGATGGCGTTGGGGCGTTTTTGTTCGGTGATGGCGCTCGTTTGCACGTGGTGGAGCGCCTCGGTCGGCCCCTCGCATTCGGCCAAGGACAGCACCCCCCAGACCGCCAGCGGCCTGCCGGTGCCGCGCTATGTCAGCCTCAAATCGGATCACGTGAATGTCCGCGCCGGCCCGACCAAGGACAATGACGTCGCCTGGGTCTACACCCGTTCGGGCCTGCCGGTCGAAATCACCGCCGAGTTCGAGAACTGGCGCCGGGTGCGCGATTCCGAGGGCGCCGAGGGCTGGGTCTATCACTCGCTGCTGTCGGGCCGCCGCACCGCGGTGGTCACCATGAAGCACAAGGACGACCTCGCGCCGATCTACGACCGGGCCGATCCCGACAGTGCCGTTGCGGCCAGGCTCCAGGCCGGTGTCGTCACGCAGGTCAAGAAGTGCACTGCAAACTGGTGCCGCGTCACCGGCAACGGCTTTGACGGCTGGATCCAGCAGGAGCGCCTGTGGGGCGTCTACGCCGACGAGCCGGTCAACTGACGCCGCAGGGCGGGGCGAGCTGCCGCTCCACCGTCATGCCCGGCTTGTCCCGGGCATTCGCGGACTTCCACGTCAGCCCAAAAACGTGGATGGCCGGGACAAGCCCGGCCATGACGACGAATTCAGCAGTTTCAGGCGATCTCAGCGCTTCTTGCGCAGGCGCACGACCATGTCGATGCGGGCGATCTCGTAACCTTCCGGCACCTCCGGCATCTTGGACAGCGCCAGATGCGGGTCCTCGATATCGACCAGCTCGTGGCTGTTCTCGAGGTAATAGTGGTGGTGCGTGGTGACGTTGGTGTCGAAATAGGTCTTGGTGCCGTCGACACTGACCTGGCGCAGCAGGCCGGCGTCGGTGAGCTGGTTCAGCGTGTTGTAGACGGTCGCCAGCGAGACCGGGACCTTGGCGAGCGTCGCTTCCTCGTAGAGCATTTCAGCCGTGAGGTGGCGTGCACCCTTGCCGAACAGCAGCCAGCCCAAGGCCATACGCTGACGCGTCGGGCGGAGACCGGCGGACTGAAGCATTTCGTTGACGTCGTGCCACGGGCAGCCGGTCAGCGCCGGCTGGCGGCCGGACAGGAGGGCCGCGGCATGGACGTCGTCGTCGTGATGGGGCGCGGTATTCTCGCTCATTTCCAGATTTCGGGCACGCGTGAACAATATCTCTCAGGCAATATAAGAACAGAAAGATGCAGATGCAAGTTTCTCGCAACTAGAGAGGTTCTAATCAGGCCTGGAACCGGGCGAGGACCCGTCATTTTACCTTCATGAGAGCGCTTTGCCACCGGAAACGCCTGTGTTAGAGAGCGCCCGGCTTCGCCTAGCCGATTGTGGCGCGGCCGGGCATTGAGGCCCGGTTTGCAGCTCCATCCGGGCTCTCGGCATTCGCGCCTGCTGACGACGGCAATTGTCGTTGCTTTCCGAACCGGACGGGGCCCATTTTTGCCAGAAACGCCGCTCAATCGGGGTTTGAACAGAGGCTTCCGCATGCTGAACAGGCGCAACGGTTACGAATATGAAGATCTGCTGGCATGTGCCCGCGGCGAGATGTTCGGCCCGGGCAACGCCCAGCTGCCGCTGCCGCCGATGCTGATGTTCGACCGCATCACTGACATCAGCGACAATGGGGGCGAGTTCGGCAAGGGCGTGGTGCGCGCCGAGCTCGACGTGAAGCCCGACCTCTGGTTTTTCGGCTGTCACTTCAAGAACGATCCTGTCATGCCCGGCTGCCTCGGCCTCGATGCGCTGTGGCAAATGGTCGGCTTTTATCTGGGCTGGAGTGGCGGTGAAGGTCGTGGCCGGGCGCTGGGTCTGAACGAGCTTAAGTTCAGTGGCCAGGTGCTGCCCGAGGCCCGCAAGGTTGTGTACAACGTCGATATCAAGCGCGTGATGCGCTCAAAGCTGGTGCTCGGTATCGCCGACGGGTGGCTTTCGGTCGATGACCAGATTATTTATCGCGCCAAGGATCTGAAGGTCGGCCTGTTCAAGCAGGGCGTGAGCCTGGGCTGAGCGCATCACAAAGAAAGACAACGATTTAGGCGAGGCTGTCATGAGGCGGGTTGTGGTCACCGGGATGGGCATCGTCTCGTCCATCGGAAACAACACCCAGGAGGTGCTTGCGAGCCTTCACGAGGCAAAGTCGGGCATTTCGCGGGCTGAGAAATATGCCGAGCTCGGCTTCCGTTCGCAGGTGCAGGGTGCACCGACGATCGATCCTGCGACGGTGGTCGACCGCCGTGCCATGCGCTTCCTCGGCCAGGGCGCCGGCTGGAATCACATCGCGATGGAGCAGGCGATCCAGGACTCCGGCCTGTCGCCCGAAGACGTCTCCAACATCCGCACCGGCATCATCATGGGCTCCGGCGGCCCCTCCGCGCGCACCATCGTCGAATCCGCCGACATCACCCGCACCAAGGGCCCCAAGCGTGTCGGGCCGTTTGCAGTGCCGAAGGCGATGTCGTCCACGGCCTCCGCGACGCTCGCGACCTGGTTCAAGATCAAGGGCGTGAACTATTCGATCTCCTCGGCCTGCGCGACCTCGAACCATTGCGTCGGCAATGCCTATGAGACCATCCAGATCGGCAAGCAGGACGTCATCTTCGCCGGCGGCTGCGAAGAGCTCGACTGGTCGCTCTCGGTGCTGTTCGACGCCATGGGCGCGATGTCCTCGAAATACAACGACACGCCCGCCACCGCCTCGCGTCCCTATGACGTCAACCGCGACGGTTTTGTCATTGCCGGCGGCGCGGGAGTCCTCGTGCTGGAAGAACTCGAGCATGCCAAGGCGCGCGGCGCGCGCATCTACGGCGAGATCGTCGGCTATGGCGCGACCTCGGATGGCTACGACATGGTCGCCCCGTCTGGTGAGGGCGCCGAGCGCTGCATGCGCATGGCGATGTCGACGGTGAAGACCAAGGTCGACTATATCAACCCGCACGCGACCTCGACGCCGGCCGGCGACCCGCCGGAGATCGACGCGCTCCGCCGCGTGTTCGGAAGTGGCGAGAAGTGCCCGCCGATCTCGGCGACCAAGGCGTTGACAGGTCACTCGCTGGGCGCGACCGGCGTGCAGGAGGCGATCTACTCGCTGCTGATGATGAACAACGGTTTCATCTGCGAGAGCGCGCACATCCAGGAGCTGGACCCCGTGTTCGCCGACATGCCGATCGTGCGCAAGCGCATCGACAACGTCAAGATCGGCACCGTGCTGTCGAACTCCTTCGGCTTCGGCGGCACCAACGCCACGCTGGTGTTCAGCCGGCTGGATGTGTGACGTCGTTGCGGACGCGCTGGTAGTTTGTCGTCATGGCCGGGCTCGTCCCGGCCATCCACGTCTTTGCTACTGGTTGCGGAAGAGCGTGGATGCCCGGGCATGACGGAGAGTGGAGAGTAATCGCGAGATGGAAGGTCTGATGAAGGGCAAGCGCGGTCTGATCATGGGCATCGCCAATGATCATTCGATCGCCTGGGGGATGGCGAAGACGCTGCACGCCCATGGTGCCGAGCTGGCCTTCACCTTCCAGGGCGAAGCCCTCGGCAAGCGGGTCAAGCCGCTGGCTGAATCGCTCGGCGTGGAATTGGTGCTGCCTTGCGACGTCGAGGACATCGCCAGCGTCGATGCCACATTCGACGTTCTGCGCGAAAAATGGGGCAAGCTCGACTTCGTCATCCACGCCATCGGCTTTGCCGACAAGAACGAGCTGAAGGGCCGCTACGCCGACACCAGCCGCGAGAATTTTTCGCGCACCATGGTGATCTCCTGCTTCTCCTTCACGGAGGTCGCCAAGCGCGCCGCCGAGCTGATGACGGAGGGCGGCAGCATGATCACGCTGACCTTCGGCGCCTCGGAGCGGTCCATGCCGAACTACAATGTGATGGGCGTTGCCAAGGCGGCGCTGGAAGCCTCGGTGCGCTATCTCGCCTCCGATTTCGGACCACGCGGCATTCGCGTCAACGCGATCTCCGCCGGCCCCATCCGCACGCTCGCCGGCTCCGGCATCGGCGAGGCGCGCGCGATGTTCGCCTTCATGCAAAAACATTCGCCGCTCCGCCGCGGCGTCACGCTCGACGAGCTGGGCGGCTCGGCGCTGTATCTGCTGTCGGACCTCTCCGGCGGCGTGACCGGCGAAATCCACTACGTCGATTCCGGCTACAACATCGTCCTGATGCCGCGGCCGGACGATTTGAAGACGCCAGATTAGTTTCGTAGTTCCGTAGGGTGGGCAAAGGAGCGTCAGCGACGTGCCCGCCATCTCTCAATAATCGCGACCAGATGGTGGGCACGCTTCGCTTTGCCCATCCTACGAGAGCTCACCTAGCCCGCCGCGATTTTCTCCGCGCGCTGGAACGCCGGCCGCGCCGTGCAGCGATCGAGATAGGCATCGAAGGCGGGGCGCGACGGCACCATCTTGAACCGGCGCACCGCGAAGTTCAGGCCGGAGCCGACCGTGATGTCGGCGGCGGAAAATTCCTCGCCGAGAATCCACGGCCCCTCGGCGAGTGCTGCCTCCAGCACGTCGAACACCTGCGTTGCGCTGCCCCAGGCCGCGGTCGAGGTCGGGATCTCGATCTTGGTGAAGATCTGGATGATGGCGGGTTCGATGCAGCCCGGCGAAAAGAACAGCCATTGCAGATAGCGCGCGCGGCGCGGATCGGTCACGGCGGGTGCAAGCCTGGTCTCGGGATAGCGGTCGGCGATGTAGGCGCAGATCGCCGCGGCTTCACCGAGCGCGGCATCGCCGTCGCTCAGCGCCGGCACCTTGCCCATCGGGTTGACCTTCAGATAGTCCGGCGCCTTCTGCGCGCCGGTCGAGATGTCGGTCAGCACGCGCTCATAGGGCAGGCCGCTCTCCTCCATCAGCCAGAGCGTCGTGAACGAGCGCGAGCGGGGTGACCAATAGAGCTTGATCATGGTGCGGAACCTTTCATCGGGCGTAGACGGGCGCGGGCCCATTCATCGCGTGTTTGCGTCGGATACACAACGCACTACGCCTGGCCGGACGAGCCGCTCTGCGAACGACATCTTGGTCAACGCGACGGAGGCGAGCGTTGCAGCAGGGCCGGCAGTGTCTTGTCGAGGCTCTTTGTCAGCATCGCGCGTACACCATCGCGCAGCACCGGATTGTTGACTGCATCCGCCGGCTTCTCCGGAAACATCGCGCGGTCCACCTGCATGGACGGCCCGCCAAGCGGATTGTGCATTACGCGCTCCGCAAATGTGTCCTCGGTCGTCAAGGCTGGCGCCTCCCTGATCAACGCGAAAGTCGCACCGTCATAGACCCTGATGTACATCATGGCGAAGAGGTGTACTGGCCCATTGAGAGGGTATTGCGAGATGCCAATGCCGAATTCGCGCTGGCTTCCGCCATGCCTGTGCACGACGACATAGCGTTCGCAGTGGAGCTTCGTTGCCAGAAGCCGAACGAAATTCTCGATGTCGGATGCAACGCGGTAAGAGGCAAACAGGCGCGGCTGGTCACGGCCTCCGGCCTTGAGATCGTCCTTCGTGAAGGGAATTCTCCTCACGGAACTGCCCGGTGCGGCGGCGCGAACGCGCGAGACGACGAGGTCGTCGAGCCCCCATGTCGCAACAGAGACTCGCGAATAGTTGTCCAGGAGGGTGATTGGCCCGAATTTCTCGACCATGAAGACAATACCGGCGATCGGAATCACGCCGATCTGGCAGGGGCCGCGCTCAATTGGCGCGCTTGGCGCGGCCGTTGCCGGCTTCCTGAGCGCGGGCCTGACCATTTCCTGCTTCGGGAACGACTGTACGCGGTCTTCCGCCGGAGACATCAGCGCATAAGAAGCCAGGGCGGCTGCAACGACCAGAATGTTGATCATGCTCAGGCACTGCTCACGGTGCGAAATACGGCGGCAAGATTTTGTCCAGCCGCTCCGTCAGGAAATCGCGCATGTTGTCGCGCAGGATCGTGTTGTTGGCGGCGTCGGTCGCTGTGGCCGGAAACAGGGCATTGTCCATTTTGTGCAGATGTGGGTCTTGCCCGAAGCCGTCAGCCATGTGCTTCACGACACCTTCCAGCGTCAGGGCAGGCCCCTTCCTGATTTCGAAGGTCTGGCCGTCGAACACGGTCACGCCGACATAGGCGTACAGGAACGTATAACTGATGATGCCGATGCCGCGATTGAACATGCCCAGTCCTCGCAGTGGCAGATTGGTCCCCGGCAGCACCCCCTCGCCCCGCGTCACGACGACATATCGTTCGCAGCCGGCATTGCCCGCGATCTGACGGATCAGGGTTGACAGTTCTTCGCGTTCGTTGCGAAACAGACTGGGCTTCGGGTGATAGAAGGCGTCGAACGTGCCTTTGGCGTAGGCAATTCGCCGTACCGGCGTGGCACCTGCTGCCGCACGCACTCGTGCGAAAACAACATCGTCAAGGCCCCAGGACACGGGCACTTCCGCATATTCGTTTCCGAACACCGTCAGGCCGATCTTCTCGACGACGAACGGGTCCTGCGTCGCCGCGATCACGCCGATGCCGCAGGGACCTGAAGTCGCTGGCTCCGCAGGTTTGGCCGGAGCCTTCGGCTTCGCCGCCTTCTTGGGTGCCGGCTTGGCCGGTGCCGCAGCTTGAGCGGGAGGCGCGGTGGGTGCGGGAGGGGTTTGCGCGACCGCCGAGCCAAGCATGGACAGCAGCGCGATCAGCGAGACAGCAATTCGAACCATGGATTCCGGGAGATCAGAGGCAGGAGGTTATCGGCCACGCCACACTAGGTGGGGATCGTGACAACCGCAAGCTGCGGCCGGCGGTCGGTGCCTATCCGGCAGGGCGCTGCCGCTTCCACCGATAGCACTTCATCATGAAGCCGGTCACCGGATTCACCACCTCGGTCTCGCACACAAAGCCTTCGCGTTCATACGAGCGCCAGGCTTTTTCATTCTCGCGCACGCAGCGCAGTTCGATCTCATCGGGCAATTGCGTGCGCGTGAAGGCGAGCAGTTGCCGGCCGAGCGATTGGCCCTGATAGGCGGGGGCGACGAAGAGCTGGTCGAGATAAAACTTTGGCAGATGCAGCGCCAGCATGGCGGCGATGGTGCCGTTGTCGTCGGCGGCGTACAGGGTCCAGCCGTCCTCGATCTCGCGCCTGACACGTGCGCGCAGATTCGACAGCAGAAAGTTGCTCGCCTCGGCAAGCCCGGTCGAGACCCGGCTCTCCATCCAGACACGGGCGATCTCGTCATATTCGTCGGCGCGGGCCAGGCGGATGACGGGAAGTGACATCGCGGCCTCAGGCCTTCTGACCGCGCACGGATGGTCGGGCGCGTACCTTGCCGGCCGACAGGCACACCACCTCGGAAATCTGCAGCAGCTGCCGCGCCAGCGGGCTGGTCTTGCGCCAGACCATGCCGATCGTGCGCGAAGGCTCGGGGTCGCGAAAGCGCGACAGCGAAACCGAGGCCGACCGCGTCTCCACCGGCACCGCCATTTCCGGAATCAGGGTGACGCCGATGCCGGCGCTGACCATCTGCACCAGCGTCGACAGCGAATTCGCATCCAGCATCTCGCGTGGCGGTGCCGATTGCATGTTGCAGAACGACAGCGCCTGGTCGCGGAAGCAGTGCCCCTCCTCGAGCAGCAGCAGCCGCATCTCCCGCATCATCTCGCGCGAAGGCGCAGGCGTTCCGGCATCCGTGCCGGGCCGCACCAGCAAAAATTTCTCCTCGAACAGGGCGACCTCGGTGAGCGAGGGCTCCGACACCGGCAGCGCGACGATGGCGGTGTCGAGCCGCCCCTCCAGCAGTTCCTGAATCAGCCGCGGCGTCATCGTCTCGCGCACGCGGATGTCGAGCTCCGGATGCAGGCGGGTGAGATTCTTGGTGATCGTTGGCAGCAAATACGGCGCGATCGTCGGGATCATGCCGATGCGCAGCCGGCCGGCGAAGCGATCCTGCGAGGCGCGGGCGAAATCGCCGAGTTCGTCGACCGAGCGCAGGATGTCGCGGACGCGCTGGGCGAGTTCCTCGCCGAACCGGGTCAGCGCGACCTGCCGCGCGCTGCGCTCCAGCAGCAGGCCGCCGAGCGTCTCTTCCAGTTCCTTGATCTGCATCGACAACGCCGGCTGCGAGATCGAACAGGATTCGGCCGCGCGACCGAAATGACCATGGCGTGCCAGCGCATCGAAGTACCGGAGCTGGCGCAGCGTCAGATTGATCATCAGAAAATCCTATCGCAGCGATCATTAAAGTCAACTTTACCTGATCGAAGGCGACGCTTAGAGTGGTTCTACCTGGTCAATGGCGCGAGTTCGACGCCACCAGAGGAGGTATTCATGGACGACACTTCGAAGTGCCCGTTTTCGGGTGGAAAACGCGTACCGGCGAACCGTGATTGGTGGCCAACCCAGCTCAGCATCGAGATGCTGCACAAGAATTCCGACAAGTCCGATCCGATGGGCAAGGGCTTCGACTACGCCAAGGAATTCAAGTCGCTCGACCTCAACGCGGTCATCAAGGACCTGACCGCCCTGATGACGGATTCGCAGGAATGGTGGCCGGCCGACTTCGGTCATTACGGCGGTCTCATGATCCGCATGGCCTGGCACAGCGCGGGCACCTATCGCACCACCGACGGCCGCGGTGGCGCCGGCGCCGGTCAGCAGCGTTTCGCGCCGCTCAACTCCTGGCCCGACAACGCCAACCTCGACAAGGCGCGCCGGCTGCTCTGGCCGATCAAGCAGAAATATGGCCGCAAGATTTCCTGGGCCGATCTGATGGTGCTCGCCGGCAACGTCGCGCTGGAATCGATGGGCTTCAAGACATTCGGTTTTGCCGGCGGCCGCGTCGACGTGTGGGAGCCGGAAGAGCTTTACTGGGGTCCCGAAGGCACCTGGCTAGGCGATGAGCGCTACAGTGGCGAACGCGAGCTCGCCGAGCCGCTCGGCGCGGTGCAGATGGGCCTCATTTACGTCAACCCGGAAGGTCCGAACGGCAAGCCGGATCCGGTCGCCGCGGCCAAGGACATCCGCGAGACCTTCGCCCGCATGGCGATGAACGACGAGGAAACCGTCGCGCTGATCGCGGGTGGCCACAGCTTCGGCAAGACCCACGGTGCGGGCGATCCCTCGCTGGTCGGTCCGGAGCCGGAGGCGGGCGCGCTGGAAGATCAGGGCCTCGGCTGGAAGAGCAAGCACGCGTCGGGCCACTCGGGCGATGCCATCACCAGCGGTCTCGAAGTGACGTGGACGACCACGCCGACCAAGTGGAGCAACAACTTCTTCGAGAACCTGTTCAACTTCGAATGGGAGCTGACGAAGAGCCCGGGCGGTGCGCAGCAGTGGACGGCCAAGGGCGCCGACGCGATCATTCCCGACGCCTTCGACAAATCGAAGAAGCATCGGCCGACCATGCTGACGACCGACCTCTCGCTGCGCATGGATCCGGCCTACGAGAAGATCTCGCGTCGTTTCCTCGAAAACCCTGCTCAGTTCGCGGACGCTTTTGCCCGTGCCTGGTTCAAGCTGACCCACCGCGACATGGGTCCGATCCAGCGCTATCTCGGCCCGCTGGTGCCGAAGGAGAAGCTGATCTGGCAGGATCCGATCCCGGCCGTGAATCACGAGCTGGCCAGCGATCAGGACATCGCCGCGCTGAAGACCAAGATCCTGGCTTCGGGTCTCTCGGTCTCCGAGCTGGTCTCGACCGCGTGGGCGTCGGCCTCGACGTTCCGTGGCTCGGACAAGCGCGGCGGCGCCAACGGCGCGCGCATCCGGCTTGCTCCGCAGAAGGACTGGGAGGTGAACCAGCCGGCCCAGCTCTCCAAGGTGCTCGGCAAGCTCGAAGCGATCCAGAAGGACTTCAACGCGTCGTCGGGCGCGAAGAAGGTCTCGCTCGCGGACCTCATCGTGCTCGGCGGCACCGCCGCGGTGGAGAAGGCCGCGAAGGATGCCGGCGTCGACGTCAAGGTCGGCTTCACGCCGGGCCGCATGGACGCTTCGCAGGAGCAGACCGATGCCGCCTCCTTCGCGCCGCTGGAGCCGCGGGCTGATGGCTTCCGCAACTATGTCGGCAAGCGGCATCAGTTCATGCAGCAGGAAGAGGCGCTCGTCGATCGCGCGCAGCTGCTCCGGCTCACCGGGCCCGAGATGACGGCGCTCGTCGGCGGCCTGCGCGTGCTCGGTGCCAACGCGGGCAATTCGAAGAGCGGCGCGCTCACCTCCAAGGTGGGAACGCTGACCAACGACTTCTTCGTCAACCTGCTCGACATGAGCACGCAGTGGACGCCGGCGGCCGACGGCGCTTACGAGGGCCGTGACCGCAAGACCAACGCGGTCAAGTGGACTGCTACGCGCGTCGACCTGATCTTCGGCGCGCACTCGCAGCTTCGCGCCTACGCCGAGGTCTATGCCACGTCCGACGCCAAGGAGCAGTTCGTGCAGGACTTCGCCGAGGCCTGGACCAAGGTGATGAACCTCGACCGCTACGACATCGCTGCCTGATCCCGATCGGCAAGCGACAAACAAAAGGGCGGCCGAGAGGCCGCCCTTTTTCTTGTCCCCGGATTGTCGTCACACGTCGAGTGTGCCGGCCTTGGCGGCGGCGTAGCGCTCGCCCACGACTTTCCAGTTCACCGTATTCCACCATGCCTTGAGATAATCGGCGCGGCGATTCTGGTAGTTCAGATAATAGGCGTGCTCCCAGACATCGTTACCGAGCAACGCGCGCTTGCCGTCCATCATCGGGTTGTCCTGGTTGGGACGCGTCTCGATCGCGAGCTTGCCATCCTTGCTCACGGTCACGAACACCCAGCCGGAGCCGAACACGCGTCCGCCGGCGGCGTTGAAGTCGGTCTGGAATTTCTCCAGGCCGCCGAGGTCGCTGTCGATTGCGGCGAGCACGGCGCCTTCCGGCTTGCCGCCGTTCGGTCCCATGATCTGCCAGAACATCGTGTGGTTGGCATGTCCGCCCATGCTGTTGCGGACGCCGGTGCGGATCGCTTCCGGCACGGCGCCGAGATTGCCCAGCACTTCGCTGACCGGCTTTTCCGCGATCTGCGGATTGTCCTTGGCGAAATTGTTCAGGTTGGTGATGAACGCCTGGTGATGCCGGTCGTGATGGATCTCCATCGTCTTGGCATCGATATGCGGTTCCAGCGCGTTCGCCGGATAGGCCAGCGGATCGAGCTTGAACGGCCCTGTGGGCGCCATGGTAGCCTGCGCGAACACACGCGGGGCAGAGGCAACCGCGACCAGGCCGGTTGCAGCGAACATGAGACGGCGCCGGGATAGGGATGACATGTGGTTCTCCTGTCTGGGTCGATCTGCCGATCAAGCGCGCGGCGATGCGAACAGGTACGCAGCAGCCGGCATCCCGGGTTTCGATCGCAGTCATTGTGACGCTGCGACGGAATCGCACATGGCCAATCCGGTGGTGCAGATCGCAAGCGACAAACAAAAAGGGCGGCCTCTCGGCCGCCCTTCGTGTGTCCGATGAGAGCGAGGCTTACTCGCCGGCCGCTTCGCGCGGGGCCTTCTCGCCGTCGCCGCCCTTGCCCTCGAGGTCTTCGCCGGTGGTCTGGTCGACGACCTTCATCGACAGGCGGGTCTTGCCGCGATCGTCGAAGCCGAGCAGCTTGACCTTGACCTTGTCGCCTTCCTTGACGACGTCGGAGGTCTTCTGCACGCGCGCCGAAGCGAGCTGGCTGATGTGGACGAGGCCGTCCTTGGAACCGAAGAAGTTCACGAAGGCGCCGAACTCCATCACCTTGACGACGGTGCCGTCATAGATCTGGCCGACTTCCGGATCGGACGCGATCGACTTGATCCACTTGATCGCGGCCTTCATCGCCTCGCCGTCGGAGGAGGCGACCTTCACGGTGCCGTCGTCCTCGATGTTGACCTTGGCGCCAGTCTTCTCGACGATCTCGCGGATCACTTTGCCGCCGGTGCCGATCACTTCGCGGATCTTGTCGGTGGCGATCTTGAAGGTCTCGATGCGCGGCGCGTATTCGCCGAGCTCGGCGCGGGCGTTGGTGAGCGCTTTGGCCATCTCGCCGAGGATGTGGATGCGTCCATCCTTGGCCTGACCGAGCGCGACCTTCATGATCTCCTCGGTGATGCCCTCGATCTTGATGTCCATCTGGAGCGAGGTGATGCCCTGCTCCGTACCGGCGACCTTGAAGTCCATGTCGCCGAGATGGTCCTCGTCACCGAGGATGTCCGACAGAACCGCAAAGCGCTTGTCTTCGAGGATCAGGCCCATCGCGATGCCGGCGGTCGGCCGCTTCAGCGGCACGCCCGCGTCCATCAGCGCCAGCGAGGCGCCGCAGACCGAAGCCATCGACGAGGAGCCGTTGGACTCGGTGATCTCCGAGACCACGCGGATCGTGTACGGGAACTCGTGATGGGGCGGCAGCACGGGGTGGATCGCGCGCCAGGCCAGCTTGCCGTGGCCGATCTCGCGGCGCTTGGTGCCGCCGAGGCGACCGGTCTCACCGACCGAGTAGGGAGGGAAGTTGTAGTGCAGCAGGAACGTCTCTTTGTACGTTCCCGACAGCGCGTCGATGTACTGCTCATCCTCGCCGGTGCCGAGCGTGGTCACGACCAGGCCCTGGGTCTCGCCGCGGGTGAACAGCGCCGAACCGTGGGCGCGAGGCAGCACGCCGACTTCGGCGACGATGTTGCGCACGGTCTTGGAATCGCGGCCGTCGATGCGCTTGCCGGTGTCGAGGATGTTCCAGCGAACGATCTTCGCTTCCAGCTCCTTGAACACGGCGCCGATGCGCAGCTTGTCGTATTTCGGCTCCTGCCCTTCGGGGAAGTAGTGGGCGATCACCTTTTCCTTGACCTTGCCGACCGCGGCGTAGCGATCCTGCTTGACCGGAATGGCGTAGGCGGCGCGCAGCTCCTGCTCGACGAGGCCGAGCATTTCCTTCTCGAGCGCGGCATTGTCGATGACGGTGACTTCGCGCGGCTCCTTGGCGGCCTTCTCGGCGAGCTCGATGATCGCGTTGATGACCGGCTGGAAGTGGCGGTGACCGAACATCACGGCGCCGAGCATGATGTCTTCGTTCAGCTCCTTGGCTTCCGATTCCACCATCAGCACGGCGTCGGCGGTGCCGGCGACGACCAGGTCGAGCTGGGTGTCGACCATCTCGTCGAGCGTCGGGTTGAGGACGTATTCGTCATTGACGAAGCCGACGCGCGCGGCGCCGATCGGGCCCTTGAAGGGCGCGCCCGACAGGGTCAGAGCGGCGGACGATGCCACCAGCGCCACGATGTCCGGATCGTTCTCCATGTCGTGCGACAGCACGGTGGCGATCACCTGGGTCTCGTTGCGCCAGCCGTCGACGAACAGCGGACGGATCGGACGGTCGATCAGGCGGGAGACCAGCGTCTCCTTCTCGGTCGGACGGCCCTCGCGCTTGAAATAGCCGCCGGGAATGCGGCCCGCGGCGTAGGTCTTTTCCTGATAGTCGACGGTCAGCGGCAGGAAGTCGACGCCTTCACGCGGGGACTTCGCCGCGACGACGGTGGCAAGCACCACGGTCTCGCCATAGGTGGCGACGACGGCGCCGTCGGCCTGACGCGCGATCTTGCCGGTTTCGAGCTTGAGAGGGCGTCCGCCCCAGTCGATCTCGACTGAATGCTTATTGAACATAGAGGTCTTCTTTCATGGGTTCTCGAAAGAAGGGACGGCCCGAAAAACAAAAACCATGTCAAGATTGCGGGACGCTGATCGGAGCGGGCGATCAGCGTCCTGCGATCCTGCCATGGTTTTCGGATTTCGGATGGCATCCATCCTTTCGGGTCATACGGGCGCCTTGCCCGTTGTGCCCAGCCGCCGGATTGCTGCTGGACTGTCAGTCGGCACGAACGCGAACACCGAATTGCGGTCTTCGCCGATCATGCCCCGGATGCGAATCATCGCTCGAGTATGATCCGGAAAAGTGCGAAGCGGTTTTCCGGCAAGATCATGCTCAAACAACGATCCAAAGTGCGATTCCTATCGCGCTTTGGGCCCGCACCCGACGCGCACGCAGCCTCGATCAAAAACCTTTAAGCAAACGCTTTCGTTCGAAACCACGCGCGAAAACGCGCGCCGTTGGCGCGCGCAGGAACTCTTAACGACGAATGTTGTGCTTCTCGAGCAGCGCCTTGTAACGCGCCTCGTCCCGCTTCTTGAGATAGTCGAGCAGCGAGCGGCGGGTCGAGACCAGCTTCAAGAGGCCGCGACGCGAATGGTTGTCCTTCACGTGGGTCTTGAAATGGTTGGTGAGGTTGTTGATGCGTTCCGACAGGATCGCGACCTGAACCTCCGGCGAGCCGGTGTCGCCGGCCTTGTTGGCATTCGTCTTGATGACTTCCGCTTTGCGTTCTGCGGCAATCGACATCGTCAATTTCTCTCGTTGCGACCGGAGCTGGCAGTCAGGCCGGTCAGGTTGAACACACGCTTGGGGATGATTTCGCCATTGCCAACTTCAGCAAGCGCCAAAAGGCGGCCTGCTACCGTGACATAGACTGTGCCGCTACTAGTGGGCGCATCCCGTCCGCGCAACAAAACGGCCTGGCCCCGATGGAGCCTTGCCGCATCAGCCCGAGTGACGGCCAGTGCCGGGATGTCGTCCAGCGCGGTCTCAACGGGCATAAGCGCGTCGGCGAGGCTGCCCTCGCCGGACGCGGCTCTATCGCATAAAGCCTCCAACTGATCCAGCGGAATCATGTCGTTTTCGTCAAATGGGCCGACCAGGGTCCGCCGGAGCGCGCAGATATGGCCGTAAGTGCCGAGAATCCGGCCCATATCGCGGGCCAGCGCCCGGACATAGGTGCCCTTGCCGCACTCGGCCTCGAACACGGCCCGATCGTTATCTGGTTGATCCACAAGGGTTAAATGGTGAATTTCGACCGGGCGGGGGGCCAATTCCACGATCTCGCCGTCGCGGGCGAGGTCATAGGCGCGCTCGCCCTGGACCTTGATCGCGGAATAGCGCGGCGGGATCTGCTCGATCACCCCCGTGAAGCGCGGCAGCAGCGCCAGGATGGCCTCGCGGGTCGGGCGCTGGTCGGAGGTCGCGGTGACCCGGCCCTCGATGTCGTCGGTGTCGCGCTCCTCGCCCCAGCACACCGTGAACTGGTAGCGCTTGCGGCCGTCCATGACGAAGGGGACCGTCTTGGTGGCTTCTCCGAGCGCAATGGGCAGGCCGCCGGAAGCGAGCGGATCGAGCGTGCCGGCATGTCCCGCGCGCTTGGCGTTGAACAGGCGCTTGAGCACGGCGACGGCTTGCGTCGAGGTCATGCCGATCGGCTTGTCGAGCACGACCCAGCCATGGACGTCGCGGCGGTCGCGGCGAACCTGGTTGCCCTTCTGCTGCTTGGCGCGCGGATCGTTGTTGACGCGGCGCGGCTCCTGACGCGGCTGCGAATTGCCACCGAGATCCGCGAAATTATTTTTCTGCACGTCGCGCGCATCGGCCTCTTCGTCGCCGATCGTGCCGTGAGCCGGGTCCATCGTCATTGCTCTTCTTCCCGATCCTGATCCGGATCCTGTTCCAGGTCTCTTTGCACCGCAGGTGTTCGCAAAAGCTTCTCGATCCGTTCCGCTTCGTCGAATCGCTCGTCGACGCGGAAGCGAAGATCAGGTGCAAATTTCAGGTTAACGCGCCGCGCGACTTCGCCGCGCAGGAATTTCTTGTTGCGCTCGAGCGCGGCGAGAACCATTTCGGTGTCGCGGCCGCCGAGCGGCATCACGTAGATCGTCGCGAGCTTCAAATCGGGCGACATCCGCACCTCCGGCACGGTGATGATGTGACCTTCGAGGTCCGCATCATGCACGCTGCCTTGCGCCAGAATCTCGGCTATCGCGTGGCGAACCTGTTCGCCGACACGCAACTGACGTTGCGAGCCTCCGCCTGGCGCGGAACTTTTCTTCTGATGGTGGCGGGGCATCTGTGAAAATCACCTCGTCATGCCCGCGTTTGGGACACGAGCATTGTCATTTGTCCTGTTGAAACGAATGCGGTGCGGATGGCCGGAATAAATCCGGCCATCGCACTCCCGCAATTTCAGCTCAAAAAGATCCGGGCGCTTCGGTAAGATTTGGACTTACAGGGAGCGCTGGATCGTCTCCACACGGTAACACTCGATCACGTCACCGGCACGCATGTCGTGGTAGTTCTCGAAGGCCATGCCGCATTCCTGGCCGGACTGGACTTCCTTCACTTCGTCCTTGAAGCGCTTCAGCGTCGACAGCTTGCCTTCGTGCACGACGACGTTGTCGCGGATCAGGCGCACATTGGCGCCGCGTTCCACGGTGCCGTCGGTGACGCGGCAGCCGGCGACCTTGCCGACCTTGGAGATGTTGAAGATCTCCAGGATCGAGGCGTTGCCCAGCATGGTTTCGCGCAAGGTCGGCGCGAGCAGGCCGCTCATCGCCTTCTTTATGTCGTCCACGAGGTCGTAGATGATGTTGTAGTAGCGGATCTCGATGCCGTTGCGCTTGGCGGCCGCAGCGGCCTCCTTGTTGGCACGAACCGAGAAGCCGAGGATCACGGCGTTGAAGCCTTCCGCGAGCGTCACGTCCGACTCCGAGATGCCGCCGACGCCGGCATGCAGGATGCGGGCGGCGACTTCGTCGGTGCCGAGCTTCTCCAGCGAGCCGAGGATCGCTTCCAGCGAGCCCTGCACGTCGGCCTTGATGATCAGCGGGAATTCCTTGCGGCCCGCCGTCTTCAATTGCGACATCATCTGCTCGAGCGAGCCGCGCATGCCGGAGATCGAGGCAGCCGCGTTCTCGCGCTTCTGATGCGCGCGGTAGCTGGTGACCTGGCGGGCGCGGGCTTCGTTCTCGACCACGGCGAGACGATCGCCGGCTTCCGGCGGACCGTTGAAGCCGAGCACTTCGACCGGCACCGAGGGACCGGCTTCCTGAACCGTCTCGCCCTGATCCGAGATCAGCGCGCGGACACGGCCCATCTCGGCGCCGGCGACGATGATGTCGCCGACACGAAGCGTGCCGCGCTGGACCAGCACGGTGGCGACCGGACCACGGCCGCGATCGAGCTTGGCTTCGATCACGGTGCCTTCGGCCGGACGCTCCGAATTGGTCTTCAGGTCGAGGATGTCGGCCTGCAGTGCGATCATCTCGAGCAGCTTGTCGAGATTGGTCTTGTTCTTGGCCGACACTTCGACGTCGACGACTTCGCCGCCGAAGGATTCCACCTGCACCTCGTGCTGGAGCAGCTCGGTGCGCACGCGCTCGGGCTTGGCATCGGGCTTGTCGATCTTGTTGATGGCAACGATGATCGGCACCCGCGCCGCCTTGGCGTGGTTGATGGCTTCGATCGTCTGCGGCATGACGCCGTCATCGGCCGCAACCACCAGCACGACGATGTCGGTGACCTTGGCGCCGCGGGCGCGCATCGCGGTGAACGCGGCGTGGCCGGGCGTGTCGATGAAGGTGATCTTCTTGCCGCTCTCGGGCGACAGCACCTGATAGGCGCCGATGTGCTGGGTGATGCCGCCGGCTTCGCCGGAGACCACGTTGGCATGACGGAGCGCATCGAGCAGCGAGGTCTTGCCGTGATCGACGTGACCCATCACGGTCACCACGGGTGAACGCGTCTCGGTGTCGGTGGAATCGTCGGTGGCGTCGAACAGGCCTTCTTCGACGTCGGAGGCGGCAACGCGCTTGACGGTGTGACCGAGTTCTTCGGCGATCAGCTGCGCGGTGTCGGCGTCGATCACGTCGGTGATTTTGTGAATCGCACCCTGCTTCATCAGCATGCGGATGATTTCCACCGCGCGCTCGGCCATGCGGTTGGCGAGCTCCTGGATCGTGATCGCTTCCGGAATGACCACCTCGCGGATGAGCTTTTCCTTCGGCTCGTTCGAGGCGTGGCCCTTCAGGCGCTGGGTGCGGCGGCGGAACGAGGCGATCGAGCGCTCGCGCACTTCGTCGGCGTTGAGAGCGGTGACGACGGTCAGGCGGCCGCGCTCTTTCTGCGGGCCGGGCTTGTGGGTGGGCTTGGGGGCCACCACAGGACGCGCAGCACCGCCGGGACCGCGACGGATCTGGCGCGGACCATCGTCCTCGTCAGGGCCGGCTGCGACCGCGGGAGCGCGACCCAGCGGGCCGCCTGTCGGCCGTGCCGTGGTCGTTCCGGGGCGCGCCGTCGTTGTTCCCGGGCGTGCGGTGGTCGTCGTGGCGCCGGGGCGCGCTGCGGGCGCGCCGGGACGCGGCGCGGGAGCGGCCGGAGCCGCAGCAGCTGCGGGGCGGGGCGCGGACGGCTGTTCGCCTTCGCCAAAACGCTTCTTGGCTTCGGTCTCGGCCTTGCGCTTGGCTTCGTCCTCGTGCCGGTGCCGCTCTTCCTCGGCCTTGCGGCGGGATTCGGCGGCTTCGCGCTCGGCGCGCTCGGCGGCCTCGCGAACCGCGCGGCGCTGGGCCTCTTCCTCGGCCTGGCGGCGTTCTTCGACTTCGCGCACCTTGGCATCGGCCAGCGCGCTGGCGCGGGCGGAACGTTCGTCCTCGGTCAGCGTCCGCAGCACCACGCCCGAGCCGGAGTTGCGCGGCGGTGCAGGGCGCGAGGGAGCGGGCGCAGGCGCGGCCGGTGCCGGCTTTGCAACAACCGTGGGGGCCTGCGGCTCAGGGCTGCCGTCGACGCGGCGCTTGCCGCGCTTCTCGACCACGACCTGCTTGCTGCGGCCATGGCTGAAGCTCTGGCGGACAGTGCCCGTTTCGACGCGCGGCTTGAGCGATAGCGTCTTGCTCGGAACGCTCAGCTTCTTGTCGTCAGGGGTCTTGGTATCAACCATTCAGCAGTCCTAATCCTGATTTATAAGTGTTGTGCGTTGCCGCACCGTCCTATCGGGTGGTCGTTGTCTCTCAGAAATCCTGGCCGGGCTCTTCGGCAGTCTTGTCAGCGTCCGCCATCCGGTATCGGACCAGCATCTGGCTACGTGACAGGAATGACTTGCTCGCCGGGCCCGCGAGCAGGGCAGCATGTATCACATTTGACCGGGTAAGTGCCAAATCCAATTCTACTGATTTAAGTGCGGTAACGACCGGAATCTGCGGCTTGGCGCCGCGATTTCCGGCATTTTGGCGTGCCAGCGTGTCCAATTTGCGGATTCCGTCCGCGGCCCCGTCGCTGGCGTGGATCAGGACCTCGACCGTGCCTTCCCGCAAGCAGCTCTCGACCTTGCCGAAGCCGGCCACGATCTGGCCGGCCTTGGCGGCAATTCCAAGGGCTTCCGTCACGCTCCGAACCAGGAGCGCCTCGATGTCGGCGGGAAGCGTCTGGGGAATGCGCAACTCGCGCTTGAAGGCCTTGCTAAATTGGTGACGCCGCACGGCTTCCGCAACCACCTCGCGCGAGGCGGTGACCCACATGCCGCGCCCGGGCAGCTTGCGCTTGAGATCGGGAACTATGTCGCCTTGCGGCGAGACGACGAAGCGGATCAGCTCGTCGATCGGCCGGACCTCGCGGCTGACCGCGCACATCCGCATGGTCGCGGACCTTTCGGTCCGCGGGCCATGGTCGAGATCGTGGTCAGTATCGGCGAGCATCCGGGCGACATTCTCCTTTGCCCTTAAGCCGGCTGGTCTTCAGCCGCCTCGGCCTCTTCGGCCGGCTTGGCCAGGTCAGCCTCGGTGATCCAGCCGGCCTTGACGCGCGCCTGCATGATCATGGCCTCGGCATCGTCGCGGGAGACGTCCAGACCATCGAGCGCGCCGGCGAACTTGGTCTGCTCGCCGCCTTCCTTGCGCTCGGTCCAGCCGACCAGATCGTCGGTGGCGCAGCCGGCGAGGTCGTCGACGGTCTTGATGTCGTTCTCGCCGAACTTCACCAGCATCTTCGAGGTCACGCCGGGCACGTCCTTGACCGCGTCCTCGACGCCGAGTTCCTTGCGCTTGGCCTCGAGCTCGGCTTCCAGCTGCTCGAGATATTCGCGGGCACGGTTCTGGAGCTCCTGGGCGGTCTCCTCGTCGAAACCCTCGATGCCGGCGAGTTCCTTGACGTCGACCATGGCGAGTTCCTCGACCGAGGTGAAGCCTTCGGACGCCAGCAACTGGCCGACCACTTCGTCGACGTTGAGCGATTCCATGAAGACGCGGGTGGAGTTCTCGAAGTCGGCCTGGCGGCGCTCCGATTCCTCCTGCTCGGTCAGGATGTCGATGTCCCAGCCGGTGAGCTGCGAGGCCAGACGCACGTTCTGGCCGCGGCGGCCGATCGCCAGCGAGAGCTGGTTGTTGGTATCGGGCACCACGACCTCGATACGCTCGCGGTCTTCGTCGATGACGACCTTGGAGACTTCCGCCGGCGCCAGCGCGTTGACCACGAAGGTCGCGATGTCGGGCGACCACGGGATGATGTCGATCTTCTCGCCCTGCAATTCGTTCACCACGGCCTGCACGCGCGAGCCGCGCATGCCGACGCAGGCGCCGACCGGATCGACCGAGGAATCGCGGGAAATCACGCCGATTTTCGCGCGCGAGCCCGGATCGCGGGCCACCGCCTTGATCTCGACGATGCCGTCGTAGATTTCAGGCACTTCCTGCGCGAACAGTTTTGCCATGAACTGCGGATGGGTGCGGGACAGGAAGATCTGCGGGCCGCGGGTCTCGCGACGGACGTCGAAGATGTAGGCGCGGACGCGGTCGCCGTTGCGGAACACTTCGCGCGGCAGCATCTCGTCGCGGCGGATGATGGCTTCACCGCGGCCGAGATCGACGATCACGCTGCCATATTCGACGCGCTTGACGACGCCGTTGACGATGTCGCCGATGCGGTCCTTGAATTCCTGATATTGCCGGTCGCGCTCGGCCTCGCGAACCTTCTGCACGATGACCTGCTTGGCCGACTGCGCGGCGATGCGGCCATATTCCAGCGGCGGCAGCGTGTCGGCGATGGTGTCGCCGACCTGGGCGCCGGGATTGGCGCGCTGGGCATCGACCAGCGAGATCTGGTTGGAATGGTTCTCGACCTTCTCGACCACCAGCATGTGGCGTGACAGCCGCAGCTCGCCCTTCTTGGGGTCGATTTCGGCATGAACGTCAGTTTCGCTGCCGTAGCGAGCTCGCGCCGCCTTGGCGATGGCATCCTCCATCGCCGCGATGACGATGCCGCGGTCGATCGATTTTTCGCGGGCGACGGCGTCCGCGATCTGGAGCAATTCGAGTCGATTGGCGCTGACTGCCATGGCTAGTCTCCTTCGTCAGGCTCGATCTCGCCACGCCGCGCGCGTTCGGCGGCAAGGCGATGTTTCTTCGTATTGGTCGGGGCCGGCTTTTTCTTTTGCGGCTTGGTGTTCTTGGTGATCTTCGCGCTGATCTCCGCGTGCGGTGCAGCCGGCGGCTCGATGCCGAGTTCGCGGCGCATCTGGCGTTCCTGCGCCTTGCCGCGGCGCATGGATTCCGCGATCAGCTCGTCGGTCAGCACCAGACGGGCCTCGCCGATATCTTCCATCGTCAGGAGAACGTCGGCGGCATCATTCGCCTTGACGTCGTCGCGATGCAGATGCACGCGGTCGCCTTCGACGTCGCCGAGCGTGCCACGGAACCGTTTGCGCCCTTCATGGGCGACCGCCATGTCGATCTTCACCAGATGGCCAACATAACGCTCGAAATCGGAGCGGCGCACCAGCGGACGGTCGATCCCCGGCGAGGAGATTTCCAGCCGGTAGGCGCGATCGATGGGGTCGGCGACGTCGAGCACGGGCGACAGGGCCCGCGAGATCGCCTCGCAATCCTCGAGCTGCATCGAGCCGTCCGGCCGCTCGGCCATGATCTGCACGGTGCAGCCGGCTTCCCCGGAAATGCGGATCCGCACCAGGCGGTAGCCCATGCCCTCGAGCACCGGACCTGCGACCGCGGACACCCGTGCCGCCACGCCCGGCTCGACCACGAGCCTCGGCTCGGCCAGCAATTCGGCATCCGTGGAACCAGTGTTCGGTTCGGTCATATCAGGGGTCAAGGCGCTCGAATGGTTAAGGCTTGGTTAGGACTTCAAAGCCCTCTATGGAACTTCCCCGACGGCGCGTCGGGCCGCATCTTCCGCCAAGCCGCGTTCAGGTAATAAAAAAGAGCGGGTCCTTTCGGGCCCACTCTCACTACGCGGATCGTATGAGAAGATGAATTGGCGCTGATATAGCCCTTTCCGCCTTCTCGGACAAGGCCCATCGCAGGCCAAACGGGGCTTTTTGCGCCCGCCTCGTGGGCCCCCGGCGCAACGCTTCCTTCACCTCCGAGGCCTAAATTCCCCGATTGTGGGGCGGCTTGGACCAAGGGCGCACCCGCGGCGTGCCCTGTACGAGTTTGCGTTTTCATGACCGTTGCCACGTCGCTCATTCCCGGACTGGACGATATCGTCAAACGCGGCGACCCCAGGCGTCGCGGCGAGATCGCGCGTGCCATCGCCGAACTGTTCTTCCAGGATCCCGCCCAGCTCCGCCCTGAGCTCATCGATCTCTTCGACGATCTCTTGATCGATCTCGTGCCGCATGCCGAGCTCGCCTCGCGCGTCGATCTGGCCGAACGCTTCTCGCGCCTGGACAACGCACCACCGCATCTGGTCAATCAGCTCGCGCGCGAAAACGAGATCATGGTGGCAGGCCCAGTGCTGCGCCGCTCGCCCGTGCTCGACGAAGCCGCCCTGGTCGAGATCGCGCGGCTGAAGGGCCAGGGCCATCTGCTGGCGATGACCGATCGTCCGGTCTTGCCGGCTGTCGTGACCGACGTGCTGGTCGAGCGCGGCGATCGCGACGTGGTGCGTCGCGCCGCCGGCAATGCCGGCGCGGTGTTCTCGCCCGGCAGCTATTCCGAGCTGATCAAGCGTGCCGCGCAGGACGGCGTGCTGACGCTGAGGATCGGCCAGCGCAACGATCTCTCCGGCGAGCATCTGAAAGAGCTTCTCAACGGCACGCTCGACGTCATCCGCCGCCGTCTCTCCACCGTGGTCAATCCCGCGCGTCAGGTCGAGATCAAGCGCGCGATGGCCGCAATCGAGGAAGCCGCGCTGCCGCCGGGGCCGCGGCGCGATTTCTCCTCGGCACAGCGCACGGTGCTGGCCCTGCACCGCGAGGGGCATCTCGGCGAGAGCGCGCTGCTCGGCTTTGCCAAGGCGCACAAATACGAGGAATCGATCGCCTCGCTCTCGGCGATGGCCGGCATCCGCCTTTCGATTCTCGGCCGGCTGGTCGCCGGCGACCGCTACGATCCGATCCTGATCCTGGGGCGGATGCTGAACCTGGGCTGGCCGACGGTGCGCGCGCTGATCCTGCTGTGGTACGGCCCGCATCGCACGCCGGCCGATGCCGACATCGAGGCGGCCCGCATGAACTTCACGCGCCTGATGCCGTCGACGGCCGAGCGCGTCGTGAAATTCTGGCGCAACCGGCAGACGATCTAGACTCACTTTCCGTCATTGCGAGCGAAGCGAAGCAATCCAGAAATCTCTCTGCGGAGGCACTCCGGATTGCTTCGTCGCTTCGCTCCTCGCAATGACAACTAAACCCGCCTGAATCGCAAATATGTCGTCTTGCGCCCTTCGCGCGTGGCCTTCCGGCCGTAACGCGTCATGGTGTAGCCGTCCCACGGCTGGCGGAAATCGTCGGCGCACTCGGCGAGCCATTGGAAATCCGGCGCGCGCGCCAGATGCGACAGCGTCCAGGCGCAGTAATCGTCGATGTCGCAGACGAAGCGGAATTCGCCGCCGGGCTTGAGCACGCGCGCCATCGCGGCGATCGTCCTGTCCTGCACGAAGCGCCGCTTCCAGTGCCGCCGCTTCGGCCATGGGTCGGGATGGATCAAATCGATCCGCGACAGCGAGGCTTTTGGCAGCCAGGCCAGGAGTTCGGCGGCATCGCCCGCGAACAGGCGGATGTTGGCGATGTTGGCGGCCTCGATCTGCGCGAGGATTTTTGCCATGCCGTTGACATAGGGCTCGCAGCCGATGAAGCCGGTCGCGGCGAAGGTCTGCGCTTCCGCCGCCAGATGCTCGCCGCCGCCAAAACCGATCTCGAGCCGCACGTCCTCCGCCGCGGGATCGAAGATCTCGCTGGCCGTCGCCGGCTTCTCGCTGGCGATGTCGAGCGCAAGATGCGGCAGCAGATGATCGATCAGCTCGGCCTGGTGCTGCCGGAGCTTGTGGCCCTTGCGGCGTCCGAAGAAGGCGCGTTCGCTGTCATCGCGATCGGGATCTGATTTGCGTTCGCTCATCGCAGCGTCTGGTACAAACGATAGAGCAGCCGCGCGCGCGGTTCGAGCGACGAAACGTAGAGCTGCTCATAATGGGTGTGTGCACCCTTGCCGTCGACGCCGAGCCCGTCGAGCGTGCCGGTGTGGGGAGCGGTGAAATTGCCGTCCGAGCCGCCGCCGGTGTAGGTGTCGATCAGCTCGAAGCCGATCTCGGTGGCGAGCGTTTTGGCATGCTCGTACAGCGATGCGCCTGCATTGCCCTTCTCGTAAGGAGGACGGTTGAGCTCGCCCTTGACCGTGACGCTGACGCCTTCGGTCTTCGATGTCAGCCCGAGGATCTTGCCGACGAACTCCTCCGCGTCCGCGAAGCTCGGAATACGCAGATCGACTTCGGCATAGGCCTCTTCCGGCGTCACGTTGGGACGGGTGCCGCCGCGCACCACGCCGACATTGACGGTGACGCCGCGGGCCAGATCGTTCATCCCTTCCAGCGTGTGGATGACGTTGGCAAGCTCGCGGACGGCGCTGCGACCGTCTTCGGGCCGCGAGCCGGCATGTGCGGGCACGCCCTTGATGAACACATGGAAGCGCCCGACACCCTTGCGGCCGGTGACGATCTTGCCGCCGTCGCGCGCCGGCTCCGTCACCAGCACGTATTTGGCCTTGCGCCCTTCCTTCTCGATCAGCGCACGCGAGGTGGGGCTGCCGATCTCCTCGTCGGAGGTGAACATGTGTGTGATGCCGAGCGGCGATCGATTGCCGTCGGCGCAGAGCGCGGCAAAGGCGTGATGGGCGATATAGGCGCCGCCTTTCATGTCGTAGATGCCGGGACCGAACGCGCTGTCGCCTTCGACCTTGAACGGCAGGCGTTCGATGAAGCCGAGGGGATGAACGGTATCGAGATGGCTCAGCACGAGAATGCCGGGCTGCTCCTGACCCCAGGTCGAGCGTGCCAGCAGATGATCGCCGCGGCCATCGACGCCGGCGATACGTTCGAGCGTGACGGGCAGATCGCGATGCTGATCCGCGACCAGCGACACGAGTTTGTTGACTTGTTCAGGCGCTTCCGTCGGCGTCTCGATCTCCACCCAGCGCCGGATGCCATCGAGAATAGTTTGGGTATCGAACCAGTTGGAGCTCGCCATGGACGCATCTATGCCTTTGAATCGCATCATCTGAGACGGCGCGCGTCACCGCGCGGCCGCAAATGACGACATAGGCCAGATTTGGCGCAGCCTCAAATCGGATTGCGATGGCGCCTCAGCGCTTGTCGGGGCCTTCGCGAGCCGCGATCTGCTCGACGAGATCGACGATCGAGCGGCGCATCTTCGAATCGGTGATTCGCGTGAATGCCTTGGTCAGAGCGAGACCTTCGGAGGTCGCGAGGAAGTCCGACACATAGGAGGGCGAAGCGCCTTCTGCGAAGCCGTCCGGGCCGGCCACGCCGCTCGGGCCGCCCTCGAACAGGAACGACACCGGCACCTGCAAGATCTCGGCGATCTGCTGGATACGGCTCGCACCGACGCGATTCGTGCCCTTCTCGTATTTCTGGATCTGCTGGAAAGTCAGGCCCAAAGCTTCACCGAGCTTCTCCTGGCTCATGCCCAACATGATGCGGCGCATACGCACGCGGCTGCCGACATATTTGTCAACAGGGTTGGGCGCTTTCGACATTTCCTCAGCCTCCAAACACCACCTTCAGCGCAATCGACCGGAATGCCTCAGGTGCCAGCATCGTAAAAATCAAACCCTGTTATTGGGAAACATTGCGGAGAAATTTAGCAATGCCCACTGTCTTTTGCAGCGGGTGCAGAATGAGGAACCCGCGTGCAGTCTGTCAACCGTGGGACTACGGTTGTCAAAGGATTCCGCCCGCGTCCGTGGCGACGACGTGATCAGGGGTGCCGTTTGGCAACACGTCGGCGGACCGCGAGAAGCACGGCCAGCGCGACCAGCATGGCCGCGGGCACGTCACCCATCCGCGCATAGACGGTTGGCGGAATCGCGGCGGGAAGGTTTGCATCCAAAATACCTTCGGTCCCGAGACCGAGGCTGGCGATGGTGCGTCCCACCGGATCGATCACGGCGGAGATGCCAGTATTGGCAGAGCGGACCAGCGGCAATCCGAGTTCGATCGCGCGCATCCGTGCCTGCTCCAGATGCTGATACGGTCCGGTCGAGATGCCGAACCAGCCGTCATTGGTGAGGTTCACGATCCAGCCCGGACGTTCGTTGCGTCCGGCAACCTCGCCGGGAAAAATGGCCTCGTAGCAGATCAGCGGCAGCGCGCTCGGTGCGCCCGCTACCGGCAGCGCATGCCGCACGGCGCCGGGAATAAAGCCGCCGCGCACGCGTGTCAGCTGCTCGAAGCCGAGCTTTTCCATCAAATCCTGGTAGGGCAGAAATTCGCCGAACGGCACGAGGTGCAACTTGTCGTAGACTGCGAGCACGCTGCCGTCGTGATCGATCACGTAGATCGAATTATAGGCACGCGTGATCGGAGTTCCCCGCGGCAGGTCCGGCGCGCGCACCGAACCCGTGATCAGCACCGTGCCTTTCGGCAGCAGCTCGGCAATTTGCGCCATCACGTCGGCTTCGCGGGTCAGGAAGAACGGAAACGCGGATTCCGGCCAGATCAGGATGGTGGCATCGCGCACGCCGGTCGATTGCGGCCCGGAGGCGCGGTCCGACAGCGCCAGGTACTTCTTCATCACCTCCGCCTTGGCGGCGTAGTTGAATTTCGCGTCCTGCTGGAGGTTCGGCTGCATCAGGCGCAGCTTGGTGCCCGCGACCATCGTGGTTGGATTGAGCGACAGGCGGATCGCGCCGAAGATGCTCATGACAATCAGAAGCGCGATCGCGGCGCCCGGCGCGCGCCACGCCGGGCGGCGATCGGGCGTGCGATCGATCAGCGCCGCGGGACTCGCGAAGATCGCGATGCTGAGGAACGTCATGCCCCACAGTCCGATCAGCGAGGCCGTCTGCGCCAGCGGCAGCGGCTCGGACAGCGCATAGCCGAAGGCGTTCCAGGGAAAGCCGGTCAGCGCATGACCGCGCAGCCATTCGGCGACGGTGAGGCTCGCGGCGAGCGCGAGGATGCGCGTGGCATCCTTGCTCCAGAGCAGCCGGGCCAGCGCAAAGCCGATTGCGGTGAAGATGGAGAGATAGGCCGGCAGGCCGAGCACCGCGAACGGCGTCAGCCAGGCGAATATGTCGGCATCGACGAAAAACGCGTAGCCGATCCAGTAGAGCCCGGGCACGAAATAGCCGAGCCCGAACCAGTAGCCGGTCAGCGCTGCGGCGGGAACGCCGCCATAACGTCCGGCACCCGCGCCGTCGATCAGCCAGACCATGACGGGCAAGGTGACGAACAGCACCGGAAAGATGTTGAACGGCGCCAGAGCCAGCACCGACAGCGCGCCGGCCGTCATCGCGATGAGGGCGCGTTTCCATCCCCAGGTCAGGATGATGGCAAGCGCAATCTGCCGGAAGCGCTGAAACGCGGTCACTGCGGACTGGTCCCGTCGCCCGGCGGCGGGGTGGGCGTGTCACCGGACGGCGGCTGACCGCTCTCCGGCGCGGTCTCGCGGCGGCTTCTCTCGCGCTGGGTGCGCGGGGCGGGGCGTTCCTTCCGCGTCGAGATGCGCAGCCGCTTGACGCGGCGCGGGTCGGCATCAAGCACCTCGACCTCGTAATGGCCGGGGCCCGAGATCACCTCGCCGCGCACCGGCAGGCGCCCGACGAAGCTGACGAGATAGCCGCCGAGCGTCTCCACTTCCTCGCCGGCCTCGCCGGTGACGAAATCCGCGCCGATCACCGTGCGGACGTCGTCGAGGCTGGCGCGGGCGTCGGCGATGAAGGCGTTGTCCGGCAGGCGTACGATCGAGGGCGGCTCGTCGCTGTCGTGTTCGTCGTCGATCTCGCCGACGATCTGCTCGACGATGTCCTCCAGCGAAACCAGCCCGTCGCTGCCGCCATATTCGTCGACCACCAGCGCCAGGTGAATGCGCGTGGCCTGCATCTGCGCGAGCAGGTCGATCGCCCGCATCGACGGCGGCACGTAGAGCAGCTTGCGGATGATGCGTGCATCCTCAAGCGGCAGCGCGAGATCGACGGTGCGCAGGTCGAGCCCGGCCGGCAGCGGCTTTTTGCGTTTGGTCTTGGTGGTTTCGGATACGCGCGCGCGCGCGGTCATGAAGGCGAGCAGATCGCGGATGTGGACGATGCCGACGGGATCGTCGAGCGTCTCGTTGTAGACCACGAGGCGCGAATGGCCGGCGCTCTCGAAGCGGTCCATCAACTCGCCGAGCGGGATGTCGCGCTTCACGGCGATGATGTCGGCGCGATGCACCATGACGTCGGCGATGCGGCGCTCGTGCAGGCCGAGAATGTTGCGCAGCATGGTGCGCTCGACCGCGGAGAAGCCGGTGTCGTCGGGTGTCGTGGCGTCGAGCACGACCTGGAGATCGTCGCGCACCGATCCGGCCTTCCAGCCGAACAGCGTGCGGATCGCGCGCACCAGCCAGCCGTCGGCGGTCGGACGCAGGACCTCGCCTGGCGTCACCACCGCCGGCAAATTGGGCGTGTTGCGCGGATTGTCGTGGGTCGGTTCGGAATCCGGCATTTCAGTGCGTCCCCGGGCGGTCGGCATAGGGATCGGGAATGCCGAGATGGGCCAGGATCTGCGTTTCCAGGGCTTCCATCTCTTCCGCGTCGTCGTCGTTTTCGTGATCGTAGCCGATCAAATGCAGGAAACCATGCACGGCGAGATGGCTCAAATGATGGTTGAACGGCTTCTTTTCCTCGTCCGCCTCGCGCCGCATGGTCTCGTAGGCGATGGCGATGTCGCCGAGCATGCGAGGCGCATCGCCCGGCTTCCACTCGCCCTCCGGCTGGAGCGCGGGGAACGACAGCACATTGGTCGGCTTGTCGATGCCGCGCCAATTGCTGTTGAGGGTGCGGATGCCAGCATCATCGGTCAGCATCACGGCCACTTCGGCGTCCGCGACGTCCTCGTCGACACTCTCGGCGGCGGCCGCGACCGCGCGCTGGATCACGGTCTCGGAATCGGGTTCGCGCTGCCAGCAATCGGCAACGACGAGGACCTCGGTCATGGGAAGGTTGGGGTGTGACATTGTCTTTGTTCGGAACGATAAGGCGCCTCGTCCGCGCCCGCTTGGTCCGGCTGTTGTCCCGTCAGGATTTACCGGCGGCCGGCCGCTGCGGCTGCCCTTCGTAGGCGGAGACGATCCGCGCCACGAGCTCGTGGCGGATCACGTCCTCGGCTTTGAAATGAACTTGTGCAATGCCTTCGACGCCATCGAGCAGGCGCGTAGCCTCGGCGAGGCCCGAGGTCTGGCCGTTCGGCAAATCGATCTGCGAGGGGTCGCCGGTCACGATCATGCGGCTGTTTTCGCCGAGGCGCGTCAGGAACATCTTCATCTGCATCGACGTGGTGTTCTGCGCCTCGTCCAGGATGATGGCGGCGTTGGTCAGCGTGCGGCCGCGCATGAAGGCGAGCGGCGCGATCTCGATCTCGCCGGTCTGCAGCGCGCGCTCGACGATGCGTGCGTCCATGAGGTCGTACAGCGCGTCGTAGATCGGGCGCAGATAGGGATCGACCTTCTCGCGGAGATCGCCGGGCAGAAAGCCGAGCCGCTCGCCGGCTTCCACCGCCGGACGCGACAGGATGATCTTGTCGACCTCCTTGCGCTCGAACAGCTGCGCGGCATGCGCGACCGCGAGCCAGGTCTTGCCGGTGCCGGCAGGTCCGATGCCGAACACCAGCTCGTGACGCTTCAGCGCGCGGATGTAGGAATCCTGCGCGGCGGTGCGCGCGCGCACCGGGCGCTTGCGCAGATTGATGCTGTCGAAGGCCGACTTGCCCGACTTCGCGTCGAATTCGAACAGCGAGCCCTGCGCGATCACGGCGCGGATCGCGCCCTCGACTTCGCCCTGGTCGAGATCCTGCCCCTTCACGGCCTGCGCGTAGAGCGTCTCCAGCACGCGGCGCGCGGCATCGCAGCCGTCGCGCGAGCCGCCGATCGTGATGTGGTTGCCCTTGGAATCGACCACGACGCCGAGCCGCCGCTCGATCTGCGCGAGGTGCTGGCCGTAGGGGCCGACCAGCGCGGACGCGGCGCGGTTGTCGTCGAAGTCGATGACGACCTGGGTCTCGGGCGGAACTTGCATGTCGCGGTCAAATTTGCGGCTGGGAGCGATAGAAGACGAATCCGATGCGCTTTTTGGCAAGGGTTCAGGCTCCAGTGGCTATGGGCGATAAAGCGGGCTCGCGCGCATTACGCGGTGTGGCGAGCTCGCCGAGGAAACTGTAGCGCTCGAGGCTGTCGATTCTGACAGGCAGGATTTGTCCGATGATGTCGGGCGAGGCCATCACATGAGCGGGCTGGAGGAAGGCGGTGCGGCCGACGATCTGGCCATCCTTGCGGGCCGGACGCTCGAACAGCACGTCGACCGTTGAGCCAATCGCAGCCCTGTTGAAGGCCGATTGCTGGCTGTCGATCAGTTCCTGGAGCCGCTCCAATCGCTGGTCCATCTCGGAAGGGGACACCGTCTCCTGCATATCCGCGGCCGGCGTTCCCGGCCGGGCGGAGTATTTGAACGAATACGCCGCAGCGTAGCCGATTTGCGTGACAAGCGCGAGAGTGGCGAGAAAATCTTGCTCGCTCTCGCCGGGGAAGCCCACGATAAAATCTGATGAAAAAGCAATGTCTTGGCGTGCGGACCGGAAACGGTCGATGACATCGAGGTAATCATCGGCGGTATGTTTCCGGTTCATGGCGGCCAGAATCCGGTCCGAGCCCGACTGCACCGGCAGGTGCACGAACGGCATCAGGGCATCGAGATCGCGATGGGCCGCGATCAGGCTGTCATCGACATCGCGGGGGTGGCTGGTCGAATAGCGCAGCCGTGCGATGCCGGGAATCGTCGCCAGATGCTCGAGCAATCGGCCGAGCCCCCAGCTTTTTCCGTCCGGTCCGTCGCCGTGATAGGCGTTGACGTTCTGCCCGATCAGCGTGAGCTCGCGCACGCCGTTGTCGGCCAGCCGCTTCACATCGTCGACGATCTTCGCCACGGGACGCGAGACTTCGGCGCCGCGCGTATAAGGCACGACGCAGAAGGTGCAGAACTTGTCGCAGCCTTCCTGCACCGTGACGAAAGCGGAAATGCCGCGCGCGCGGATCGCGGCGGGTTTCGGCTGGGCCAGGAAGCCGAACTTGTCCGCGGCGGGAAATTCGGTCTCGATCGCGCGGCCTTCCTCGCGCGCCCGCTTCAGAAGCTCCGGAAGGTGATGATAGCTCTGTGGGCCGACCACGACGTCGACCACCGGCGCGCGCCGCGTGATCTCCCCACCTTCGGCCTGCGCAACGCAGCCGGCGACCGCGATCTGCATCGTCCGGCCCCCGCGCGCGGCCTCGTCCTTGGCGACGCGTAGCCGGCCGAGCTCGGAATAGACCTTTTCGGAGGCCTTCTCGCGGATATGGCAGGTGTTGAGGATGACGAGGTCGGCATCTTCCGCGCTGGCCGTCTCCACGAATCCTTCCGGGGCCAGCGTGTCCACCATGCGCTGGGCATCGTAGACGTTCATCTGGCAGCCATAAGATTTGATGTGCAGCTTGCGCGGCGGCGTCATGGAACCTGGAATGGAGGTGGAGGACCGCCCCCAGATATAGGCTGGAGGGACGAAAATCCAGCGAATGGCCGCTTTTTAGACGGTCATTCCGGGTTCAAGTGCTCCGCGCATGCGCAAAATGATGCAAAATGGCCGATATCAGCCCGTCTGGGCGTCCGCCGCGACCCGCCGGACCAGCTCGGGCAATTGCCGCATATCGTCGAATGTCAGTCCGGCGCCGGCGGCCCGCAGCCTTTCGGCATGACCCGGCGGGCAGTGGCTGGCG
>NZ_AKIY01000047.1 GCF_000282615.1 Bradyrhizobium sp. YR681
GATGGGCGGCGGCGGGCTCGGCATCGGCACCGTGATCGTGCTCGGCCTGATCGGCTATGCCTTCGGCATCGACCCGCGCATCCTGATCGGCGGCGCCGAGATCCTCACCGGCGGCGGCCAGGCCCCGAGCTACCAGACCGATCGCCAGTCGTCCCAAGCCAAGCGCGGCGCGCCGACCGACGAGATGGGAAGCATGATCTCCGGCATCCTCGGCGAGATCGACGACCGCTGGAGCGAGATCTTCCAGGCCAGCGGCCAGTCCTACACGGGTCCGAAGGTCGTCTTGTTCCGCAACGTCACCAATGGCGGCCGCTGCGGCAGGGCGGAGTCGGCGATGGGGCCGTTCTATTGCCCGCCCGACAAGACCATCTTCCTCGACACCGGTTTCTTCCGCGAGGTCGAGACGCGTTTCCGTGGCTGCTCCGGCAAGTCGGCGTGCGATTTCACCACCGCCTACATCATCGCGCACGAGGCTGGCCATCACATCCAGAATCTGCTCGGCATCATTCCGCGCGTGACGCGGATGCAGCAGCAGGCCGGCAGCAAGGCCGAGGCCAACGCGCTTCAGGTCAAGGTCGAGTTGCAGGCCGACTGCCTGTCCGGCGTCTGGGTCAACCGCGAGGCGAAGAAGCGTCCGAACTTCCTCGAGCCCGGCGACATCGACGCCGCGCTGACCACGGCGAGTGCGATCGGCGACGACACGCTGCAACGCCAGGCCACGGGCCGCGTCGTCCCCGATTCCTTCACCCACGGCTCGGCCGCGCAGCGCAAGCAATGGTTCATGACCGGCTATCAGCAGGGCTCGGTGCAGGCCTGCAACACGTTCGGCAGCGGGGCGTTGTAGCGACGGTCTCGTGCCCCGGACGCAGCGCAGCACCAAGTGGTGCGGCTGCATAGCCGGCGCCCACAAACCGGTCCCGCCGGGCGTCATAATGGGTCCCGGCGCTGCACCGCTTCGCGCGGCATCGCGTCCGGGACACGAGAGGAAAGAGCAGTGGCCTCCATCGACGAAACCAAACAGTTCATTCCGCTCAACATCGCGGTGCTCACGGTGTCCGACACGCGTGCGCTTGCCGACGACAAGTCCGGCCAGACGCTTGCCGATCGCCTCACCGCGGCGGGCCATCATCTCGCCGCGCGCGAGATCGTCACCGACGATGTCGAGGCGATCCGCGCCGTAATCCGCCGCTGGATTGCAGATGACGGCGTCGACGTCGTCATCACCACCGGCGGCACCGGTTTTACCGGGCGCGACGTCACGCCGGAGGCGATCGAGCCGCTGTTCGAGAAGCGCATGGACGGTTTCTCGATCGCGTTCCACTTGCTGAGCCACGCCAAGATCGGCACGTCGACGATCCAGAGCCGCGCCACCGCGGGCGTTGCGGGCGCGACCTACATCTTCTGCCTGCCGGGCTCCCCCGGCGCCTGCCGTGACGGCTGGGACGGCATTTTGGCCGCCCAGCTCGACTACCGCACGCGCCCTTGCAATTTCGTCGAGATCATGTCGCGGCTGGACGAGCATCTGCGACGGCCGAAGGCGCAGGGCGCGACGGTGTGAGGGAGGACGCTGAGAATCTTTCTTCTCTTCCCCCTCATGTCCGCCGAAGCCTTGGCGAAGGCGGATGTGGCAGAAAGTGGCGCGAAGCGCCGGATGAGGGGTATCTTTCCGCACGGAGTGCTCGGAGACGTACCCCTCACCCAAGTGAGTCTGTGTTTACCAGCAGCGCTGCCCTCTCCCGCAAGGGGCGAGGGCACAGCAATGCGCATCGTGCCCGCTGCGCCAGTGACTACCTCTTCCGTCTAAGCGAGCTCCACACCATCAGCCACATATGCCGGCACGCCTCGGCGTGCAGCCGTCGCGCGCGGCGCTTGTAGAGGTCAACGAGCTCTCCGGTGATGCGGTACGTGGAATCTTGCGGCGAGAGCATCACAGATCGCGCTCCCATGTCTCGCCGATCAGGTTCTGGCCAAAGCTGCGATGTGGCTCGGTTGCGACCAGCTTGAAGCCCGCGTCCTGATAGATTTTCCGTGCAGCGACCAGATTGCTCTGTGTCCACAGCGTCATCCGCCGATAGCCGCAGGCCCGTGCGAAGGAGACGCATTCGGCGACCAGCCGTTGTCCGAGGCCCTGTCCGCGTGCGGCCGGATCCAGGATCAGCAGCCGCAGTTTTGCGAGATCGTCGCCGCCCTTCACCAGAAACACCGAGCCGACCGGGCGGCCCTCGATGTCGGCGATCCAGCACCGCTCGCGCGAGGCGTCGTAGGAGGTCATGTATTTGGCGACGATCTCGGCGACCAGCGCCTCGAAGCCGGAGTCGAAACCGTATTCGCTGGCATAGAGCGCGCCGTGGCTCTGCACCACCCAGCCCATGTCGCCGGGCCGGGGCTCGCGCAGGATCGCCCGCGGCGACGGCGCGCGCGGCATCGCGAGCAATCGCTCGATCGTCTCCATCGAACCGGTGAGACGCTTACGATCTTCCTCCGGCAGGGGTCGCAGCATCGCGGCGACGTCGTCCTGCGACGAACGTTCGAGCTTGGCAAAGGCCTGGCGGCCCTTTGCCGTCAGGCCCAACTGATACTGTCGGCGGTCGCTCGGCAGCGGCTTGCGCACGATCAGGCCGCTCTCGTCGAAATTCTGCACGATGCGGCTGAGATAGCCGGCGTCGAGGCCGAGGATGATGCCGATCTCCTTGGCCGATTGCTCGCCACCATGGACGAGCTCGTAGAGCACGCGCGCCTCGCTCAGCGAGAACGGGCTCTTCAGCAGGTGCTGGTCAAGCACGCCGAGCTTTTGGGTGTAGAAGCGGCTGAAGGCGCGAACCGCCTGGACCTGGTCGTCAGCGACCTGTTCGGTCGAAGACGGGCCGGATCGCGAAGCGCTGGATGACGAAAGGGTTGATGCCATGGGTCACCTCGATACTTGCCATTGTCAAACAATTATTTGACTCTGGCAAGTATTAGATAGCCTCAGCCGACCATGACGATCCGGCTGCGCAGCATGGTCCGGGACGAGCGGCCGAGCCGCCGCAACAGCCGCGCCTCGGAACGACGGGCCTGGGGCGGGTAGCCGCCGATCCGGTCGTAATGATCACGCGCGATCAAAAGTCCCTGATCGCCCAGCGGGCCGACCAGTTTGCGCGCCACGGCCCGGAGGACGTCGCGGAGCCCGGTATCGGCGTAGGGCGAGCGTGCATAACGGAACACTGCCGCGCGATCGCGACCGCTGGTCGCGACGCTCTGGATGAACTGGGTGGTTTCCTCGATCCAGCCGGTCTCCAGCACCGCGCCTGCGGGGAGAAACATCAGCCAGGGCGAACGGGCCTGAAGCGCGCCGGCGGCGAGCGCCGCGCCCTGCGAGGATCCCTCGTAGCCGACGAAACGGCAGCCTGCGACGTCGGCAACGCGCTCGATGACGCCGTTGCGGGTGCCGTCGATCAGCAGCACTTCCTTGATGATGCCCGCGGCAGCGCCAGGTACCAGTGCGGCCAGAGTGGCGACTGCCGTCTGCTCGACGCCTTCGGTCGGGATGATGACGCTCAGCATGATTGAGGCTTCGGTGTCTGCACTTCGGGAGAAGCGTAGTTCGTTATGATCTTGTCATAAACACGCGGCGGCGCCGAGAGCAACTTTTCGGCGGGGCTTCAGTGTTCGATGGTAAACTGGCGGAGCCATCGCATCCAAATATGTCCCGCACGGGGTGACAATGTTGCCGAATATTTCGGCGTCATGTCGCCGCGTCGGTATTAATCCGGGGTTCTTCCCGATATTGCGCGCCGCGCAGGCAGAGCGCAATCCTCCAGGCGGAGGATGCGAGCGGAACGAGGCCCGGAAACGGGAAAAGCATGCAATCCACGGGGCGACGAGAGCTTGCCATGAACGCCGATCAACTCGCTGTTAGTCCGCCGCCAACATCGCCCAAGCCGGATATCAAGACGGATATCAAGCCGGATGCCAGGCCGGACGTCGCGCCGACCTTGCGGATCCGCGCGCTGATGCTGGGCGACCGCATCAACGCGTCCAGCCTGGAGCTCGGCACGCTGGTGTCCTCGACGCCGGCCGCCTTCCGCGTCCATGCCGGCCTTGCCGTGATTTTCCGTTACGGCGTCGTGGTGCTGATCGGCCTGCTTCCTTCGGAGGAAAAGGTGCTGATCGACGGCCTGAAGCCACGCGTGATCGGCGAGCTCAGTCCCTACGAGGAAGAAATTGCGCAGGCGCAGCTCTGCAAGGATGAAAGCTCCGAGGCAATCCAGCCGGGCGGGCCGATCTGCCTCGCCAAATTCTCCGACGACCGGCTGCTGCTGGTCGCTGACGCGCTCGCCAAGAGCACGTCGCTGGCCCGCGACGAGCGGCGTGTCGCCGCCGTGTTCGACGTCATCGAGCCCTTCGCACGCGAGCTCGCCGAGCACGGCCGCACGCCGCGCCGGCGCAAGGGCATCCTGCGACTGATCGGTAACGCGCTTCTGGTCCAGCAGCGCGTTGCCGGCCGCGTTGCGGTGGCCGAGAAGCCCGACGTGCTCTGGGAGAAGCCCGAGCTTGATCGTCTCTACGCCCGTCTCGAGGACGAGTACGAATTGAAGGAGCGTCTCGACACGCTCGAGCGCAAGCTCGCCGCGGTGTCCGAGACCGCCAACGCCCTGACCGACATCATCGACACCCAGCGCTCGTTGCGTCTCGAAATCGCCGTCGTGGTGCTGATCGTGATCGAGGTCGCGATCGGATGCTTTCAGATCTGGTCGGGGATTCACTGACAGTGAGCTGCGCCTTACTGCGCCCTCGAATCGTAGGGTGGGCAAAGGCGCACTTGCGCCGTGCCCACCAGATAGAGGTGGTGGGCACGCTTCCGCCTTCGCTCTTTGAGCTACGGCGGACAAGTCGCTTTGCCCACCCTACGATACCGAGTTCTCTCAACTGCGATGGTCTTGCCGCAATACAGCCGCGCAATGCCGCGCGATCGTCAGTTCCTCGTTTGTTGGAATGACAAACACTTCGACGGCACTATCGCCGCCATTGATGCGCTCGCGGGCCTCTTCATTGGCAGTCACATCGATACGCACACCGAGCCACGCAAGACGCTCGCCGATCGCACCGCGGATTTCGCCGGCATGCTCGCCGATGCCGCCGGTGAACACCAGGCAGTCCAGCCCGTCGATCGTCGTCGCCATCATCGCGATTTGCTGCGCCGCGCGGAGGACGAACAGCTCCACAGCCTCACGCGCCGCAGTCTCGCTGCTCGCGAGCAGCGTCCGCATGTCCGCGGAGATACCGGAGACGCCGAGCAGGCCTGACTGGTGATAGAGCAGATGCTGGACGTTCTCGATGCTCATCCCCTCATGCTGCTGCAGATAGAGCAGCAGGCCGGGATCGATGGTGCCGCTTCGCGTGCCCATCACGAGGCCGTCGAGCGGCGTCAGCCCCATCGTGGTGTCGACGCTGCGGCCATTGCGCAAGCCGCACAGGCTCGCGCCATTGCCGAGATGGGCGATGACGGTGCGCTTGGCGGCAGACTCCGGTGCGATCTCGGCGAGACGCCCAGCGACATATTCGAACGACAGCCCGTGAAAGCCGTAGCGCCGGATGCCGCGCTCTTCAAAGCGCCTCGGTATGGCGAAACGGTTCGCTGGCGGCGCGAGGCTGCGGTGGAAGGCCGTGTCGAAACAGGCGATCTGCGTCAGCGCGGGCCGGATCGCTTTGATGGTGCGGACCGGCGCCAGGCAGCGCGGCTGGTGCAGTGGCGCCAGCGGCGTCAGCGCCTCCAGTTTTGCGGTGACTTCGTCCGTCAGCACAACCGGGCCCGAATAATCCCGCCCGCCGTGAACGATGCGATGGCCGACGGCGCGCAGGCTGCCCGCGCCAAAGCGGTCCTCGATGAAGCCGAGCACGTCGGCGAACAGATGATCGCCGTCCGCATCCGGCGATTCCCTCCGCTTGTCGAATAGCTCTTCGCCCGCTGGGCTCTTCACGACCAGCCGCGGCTTGTCCTCATGCTCGTCGAGCAGGCCCTTGCAGAGCAGCACAGGCTCGGCCGCCGCGAACAGGCCGAACTTGATGCTTGACGAGCCCGCATTGAGGACGAGAACCATGTCGGACGCCGGCATCGGCTCACCCCGTCTTGCCCGGCCAGACCCAGTCGCGGATGTCAGGCATGTCCTCGCCGTGCTCGCGGATGTAACGCGAATGTTCGATCAGCTTGTCGCGGAATTGCTGCTTCACCCGCGCGGCCCTGGTCGCAAGACCCGGCACGCGTTCGATCGCCTCGATCGCGAGGTGATAGCGGTCGAGCCCGTTGATCACGACCATGTCGAACGGTGTCGTCGTGGTGCCTTCCTCGGCAAAGCCGCGCACATGCATTCCGGCATGGTTGGTGCGGTTATAGGTGAGACGGTGAATGAGATACGGATAGCCGTGATAGGCGAAGACGACGGGCTTGTCCGACGTGAACAGGCTGTCGAAGTCGCGATCGGACAGGCCATGCGGGTGCTGGTCCTGCGGTTGCAGCGTCATGAGGTCGACGACGTTGACGACGCGGATCTTCAGGTCCGGCAGCGCCTTGCGCAGCAGGTCGACGGCAGCGAGCGTCTCCAGCGTTGGCACGTCGCCGGCGCAGGCCATCACCACGTCGGGCTCTTGTCCTGCGTCCTCGCTGCCGGCCCAGCTCCAGATGCCGATGCCGGCATCGCAATGCGTGGCGGCGTCCTGCATCGACAGCCATTGCGGCGCCGGCTGCTTGCCGGCGACGATGACGTTGATGCGGTCATAGGTGCGCAGGCAGTGGTCGGCGATCCACAGCAGCGTGTTGGCATCCGGCGGGAAGTAGATGCGGACGATATCGGCCTTCTTGTTGGCGACGAGATCGACGAAGCCGGGGTCCTGATGGCTGAAGCCGTTATGGTCCTGGCGCCAGACATGCGAGGTCAGCAGATAATTGAGCGAGGCGATCGGGCGCCGCCACGGCAGGTGCCGCGTCACCTTCAGCCATTTGGCGTGCTGGTTGAACATGGAATCCACGATGTGGATGAAGGCCTCGTAGCACGAGAAGAAGCCGTGGCGGCCGGTGAGCAGATAGCCCTCCAGCCAGCCCTGGCAGAGATGCTCGCTCAAGACTTCCATGACGCGGCCGTCCTGCGCGAGGTGCACGTCGTAAGGTTCGATCGGCTCCATCCAGACCCGTTCGGTCTCCTCGAACACCGCATCCAGCCGATTTGACGCGGTCTCGTCCGGGCCCATGATGCGGAAATTGCGCTCCTGCGCGTTGAGGCGGATGACGTCGCGCAGGAATTTGCCGAGCTCGCGCGTTGCTTCGTCGGTGACGCCGCCGGGCTGCGGCACGTCCAGCGCAAAGCCGCGGAAGTCCGGCAGCTTCAGCTCCTTCTTGAGCAAGCCGCCATTGGCATGCGGATTGGCGCCCATGCGCCTGTTGCCTTCGGGCGCGAGCGCCTGAAGCTCCGCAATGAGCGCGCCGCTCGGGTCGAACAGCTTCTCCGGCTCGTAGCTGCGCATCCAGTCTTCAAGAATTTTCAGGTGCGCCGGATTTTCGCGGCAGCTCGCAACGGGCACCTGATGCGCGCGCCAAAAACCTTCGACCTTCTTGCCGTCGACCTCTTTCGGGCCGGTCCAGCCCTTGGGGCTGCGCAGCACGATCATTGGCCAGCGCGGCCGTTCGACCGACTTGCGCCCGTCGCGGGCGTGCTGCTGGATCGAGCGGATGCTGGCGAGCGCGACATCGAGCGCATCCGCCATGGCCTGGTGCATCAATTTGGGATCGTCGCCCTCGACGAACAGCGGCTCGTGGCCGAAGCCGCGAAACAGGTCGCGGATCTCGCTGTCGGGCATCCGCCCGAGCACGGTTGGGTTGGCGATCTTGTAGCCGTTGAGATGCAGGATCGGCAGCACCGCGCCGTCATAAGCGGGGTTGAGGAACTTGTTGGAGTGCCAGGAGGCCGCGAGCGGGCCGGTCTCGGCCTCGCCGTCGCCGACGACGCAGGCGACGATCAGGTCGGGATTGTCGAATGCCGCGCCATAGGCGTGCACCAGCGCATAGCCGAGTTCGCCGCCCTCGTGGATCGAGCCCGGCGTCTCCGGCGCCGCATGGCTCGGAATGCCGCCGGGGAAGGAGAACTGCCGGAACAGTTTTCGCAGCCCGTCCGCATCGCGCGCGATATCGGGATAGATCTCGCTGTAGCTGCCTTCCAGATAAGTGTTGGCGACCATGCCTGGTCCGCCATGGCCGGGGCCGCAGACATAGAGCACGCTCAGATCCTGCGCGCGGATCACGCGGTTGAGATGGGCATAAATGAAGTTCAGCCCGGGTGTCGTGCCCCAATGGCCGAGCAAACGCGGCTTGATATGCTCGGGCCGCAAGGGCTCGCGCAGCAGCGGGTTGTCCAGCAGATAGATCTGCCCGACGGAGAGGTAGTTGGCGGCGCGCCAATAGCGATCGAGCAGATCGAGGTCGCTGCGCGCTGCGGCCGATTGTTGTTGATTTGTCATGTTCCTGCCGACCTTCACCCGGGATCGTCACCAACTGAGTTCCAGCACGATCGATCCTTGGGAGGATCAAACGGGATCGCGGTGACAGCGGTGTTGCGAGAGGTCAAAGGCGGGCGCGCGAAGTTTGGGCAGCTCTACTGTGCATGGGGTTGTTTTCACGTTTTTTGTTTGTGTTCTTGATTTGTTCCTTCGACGTGCTATCTTGGCTTCATGAGTCCAGCATCCTCTCATGCTCTCAAGCACCCGCCGGTCACGGCGCCCTCCGAGCCGGCGGGTGCGCCTTCTGACTTCCCTGAGCTGGCGGTCGCCATCGACCGCCAGCGCAGGCGAGGCCGGGGCGCTCAGTCCAATGCCAGTGGCCGCTTCGAGGCCGAGGCGCGCGTCGCTTTCGACGACGGCTGGCAGAGCCTGGAAGACCTGCCGCCGTTCAAGACCACGGTCGCGGTCGACACCTCGCGCAAGGTAATCACCCGCAACGATTCCCCCGACATCGGCTTCGACCGCTCGATCAATCCCTATCGCGGCTGCGAGCACGGCTGCGTCTATTGCTTCGCGCGGCCGACGCATGCGTATCTCGGCCTGTCGCCGGGGCTCGACTTCGAGTCAAAGCTGTTCGTGAAGCCCGATGCGCCCGCGCTGCTCGAGAAGGAGCTGGCCGTGCCCGGCTACGAGCCGCGGATGATCGCGATCGGCACCAACACCGATCCCTATCAACCGATCGAGCGCGAGCGCAAGATCATGCGCGGGATTCTGGAGGTGCTGGAGCGCACCGGCCATCCCGTCGGCATCGTCACCAAATCGGCGCTGGTCGTGCGCGACATCGACATCCTTGCGCGGATGGCCAAGCGCAACCTCGCCAAGGTCGGGATCTCCGTCACCTCGCTCGACCCGAAGCTGGCGCGCACGATGGAGCCGCGGGCCTCGACGCCGCCGAAGCGGCTGGAGGCGCTCAAGCAGCTCTCGGAGGCCGGCATTCCCACCACGGTCATGGTCGCGCCCGTCATCCCCGCGCTGAACGATTCCGAGATCGAGCGCATTCTCGATGCCGCAGCCCATGCCGGCGTCAAGGAAGCCTCCTACGTGCTGCTGCGGCTGCCGCTGGAGGTGCGCGATCTCTTCCGCGAATGGCTGATGGCGAATTATCCGGACCGCTACCGCCACGTCTTCACGCTGATCCGCGACATGCGCGGCGGTCGTGACTACGACGCGAAATGGGGCGAGCGGATGAAGGGCATCGGCCCGATGGCCTGGACCATCGGCCGCCGCTTCGAGATCGCCTGCGACCGGCTCGGGCTGAACAAGCGGCGCTCCAAGCTGACGACGGATCATTTTGCGCGGCCAAAGCGGAACGGCGATCAGCTCAGCCTGTTCTGATCGGGGAAATGGAAGAGGTGTAGCATGAGTCAGCAACTCCCAGCCCCGGTGCCGCGGCTCACCGTTATCACGCTCGGCGTGAGCGACATCCGCACCAGCATCGCCTTTTACGATGCATTGTGCTTCTCGCGTCGCCTGAAGGCGACCGGCGAGGCCGTCGCGTTCTACGAGACCGGCGGTCCGGTGCTCGCTCTGTATCCCTGGGATCAGCTCGCGGCGGACGCGGCCTTGCCGGATCAGCCAAGGCCGACGGCCTTTCGCGGCATCACGCTCGCCTGGAACTGCCGGACACGGGAGGAGGTCGATGCGGTGCTGGCGTTTGCCCTCGGCAAGGGCGCGAAGCTGCTGAAGGCGGCGCATGAAACCGACTACGGCGGCTATTCCGGCTATTTCGCCGATCCCGACGGCCATCCCTGGGAGGTCGTGGTCGCCCCCGGCATCGACGTCGGCGACGACCGGCGGGTGCATCTGGCGGAGTAGGGCGAAGTGGCCTGAATAACGGGAATTGCGGTTGGTTCCCGGTTGCGCTGGCCGGGCCGCTTGCGCACGATCCCGGCCATGATTCGAGACAAGTCCGCCAAAAAGTCGGCCAAAGACCTGCCTGAGAAGGCTGCTGCGAAGAAGGCCGCGCCCGCCAAGGCGAGCTTTCGCCGCGAGCGCGTGCTGATCAAGCGCGGCATCTGGCCGATCGCGGGCTGCGACGAGGCCGGCCGCGGGCCGCTCGCCGGCCCCGTGGTGGCGGCCGCCGTGATTCTCGACCCCGACCGCATCCCGCGCGGCATCGATGATTCCAAGCGCCTGACGGCCGAGGAGCGCGAGAAGCTCTTCGACAGGATCTGCGCCACCGCGCAGGTCTCGGTCGCCGTCGCCTCGCCCGCACGGATCGACCGCGACAACATCCTGCGCGCCTCGCTCTGGGCGCTGAAGCGCGCCGTGGTAGCGCTGCCCGAGCAGCCCCGCCACGTCTTCGTCGATGGCCGCGACCGGCTCGACACGGCTTGCGACTGCGAGGCCGTGATCGGCGGCGACGGCATCGTGCTGTCGATCGCGGCGGCCTCGATCGTCGCGAAGGTGACCCGCGACCGCCTGATGTGCGCACTGGCGCAGGATTGCCCCGGTTACGGCTTCGAGCAGCACAAGGGCTACGGCGTTCCTGAGCATCTCGACGCACTGAGCCGCCTCGGTCCCACTATCCACCACCGCAGCTTCTTCGCCCCGGTCGCGGCGGCGCGGGCCAAGCACATGCCCTGGACGGTCGAGCCGGTGCAGGACCTGTTCGCGGTGGCCGAGGTCGAGGCGCAGGTGGAAGCGGCCGTCGAAATCGATGCTTCCGCGACTCTCTAGGGCAGACTGCCGTTGCCACGACGCGTAGCGCCCTTTATCAAAACAGACGTGAGCGAATAGGGCCGGCTGGACGGGTTGGCTGCATCTTTCGGGCGTTGCATGCGGTTTACCTCCCTGGTCATCGAGCTCATTCGCGCCCGGCCGCGGCTGATCGTGTGGATCGCCGTGCTGCTCCAGGCCGCGATGTGGCTGTTCGTGGCGCTGGTGTTCTACCGCAGCCCGCCCGGCACGCTGGCGACCCTGCTGGCGTTCGGCAGGGAATACCAGGTCGGGACCGATCTCGGCCCGCCCTTGCCGGTCTGGCTTGCCGACATCGCCTATCGCGCCGCCGGCGGCCACATGTTCGGCGTCTATGTGCTGGCCGAGCTGTGCGGGATCGCGACCTTCATCACGCTCTATCATCTCGCCCGCGCCGTGGTCGGCTCGCAGCAGGCGGTGCTCGCCGTGCTGCTGACGATGACGGTGCTGGCCTTCTCCTCGCCCGCGCTCGATTTCGGTCCCCTGGTGCTGGCCCGGCCGCTCTGGGCGCTGCTGCTGTTGCATTCCTGGCAGATCATCGGCCAGCGCCGCGGCAATGCCTGGTTCGCCTGGTCGATCGAAGCGGGCCTGCTCTTGCTCACCACGCCCGCGGCGATCTTCCTGCTGCTGCTGATCGTCGTCTTCGCGATTTCGACCGCCGGCGGCCGCCGCACGCTGCGGGCGCTCGACCCGCTGTTCGCGCTGATCGTCGTCGCCGTGCTGGCGCTGCCCTATGCGGTCTGGCTGATGCGGGCCGAGACCTTCGTCATGCCGCCTTTGCCTGAGGTCGCCGAACTGAGCGCCCGCGCCATCCACGCGGCCTGGCTGCTCGGCGGGCTCGTGCTCGGGGCTGCCGCGATCCCGGCGCTGACCTTCCTCAACACCGGCCTGTTCGTCGCCAAGGGCGAGGAGGCGCCGATCATCTATCGCCCGCCGGTCGAACCGCTCGCCCGCAACTTCGTCTATTTCTTCGCGCTGGCACCTGCGCTCGGTGCTGTGCTGATCTCGGCCGTGTTCGGACTCGATGCCGTCGTCGGCGGCGCCGGTGTCGTGCTGATGATGTCGGGCCTCGCCGTGGTCGTGGTGGCCGGCGACCTCATCGCGATGCGCCGCGCGCGGATGCTGCGCATGGTGTGGGCCGCCGCCGTCGTGGCGCCCGCCGCGGGCGTCGTGCTGGCCGTCCTGTTCCTGCCCTGGACCGGCGCCAACGAGATCGCGACCTCGATGCCGGCGCGCGCGATCTCGGATTTCTTCGACGAGAGCTTTGCCCGCCGCACCAATCACCGGCTGCGCGCGGTCGCCGGCGAGACCCAGCTTGCCAGCCTGATCACGCTGCATTCGGGCCGGCCGCATCTGTTCATCGATGCCCAGCCCGCGCGGACGCCGTGGATCAACCCGGCCAAATTCAGCGAGACCGGCGGCGTCGTGGTCTGGCGTGCCTCTGATACCGCCGGCACGCCGCCGCCGGAAATCCTCGCGCGCTTTCCCGGCATCGTGCCGGAAGTGCCGCGTGCCTTCGAATGGCTGGTGACCGGCCGCCAGCAACTCCTGCGCATTGGCTGGGCCATCGTGCGGCCGAAGGGGACGTGAAGGCGCGCACGCTCTTTCCGTCGTCATTGCGAGCGCAGCGAAGCAATCCAGAATCCCTCCACGGAAATAGCCTGGATTGCTTCGTCGCTTCGCTCCTCGCAATGACGCAGAGGGAGCGTGCGCCCCTTACGCGCCCGCCAGCACCTTCGCGATCGCGCGCAGATCCTGCCAGGCCAGCCGCTTGTAGGACGGCGAGCGCAGCAGATAGGCCGGATGGAACGTCGCCAGCGCGCGGATGGTGCGCTGGCCGGTCTCGTATTCGAACCATCGCCCGCGGGTGCGCATGATGCCTTCGCGTGTCGAGAGCAGCGTCTGCGTCGAGGGATTGCCGAGCGTCACCAGCACGTCCGGATTCACCAGCTCGATCTGGCGCTGGATGAAGGGCAGGCAGATCTGCGTCTCCTGCGGCGTCGGCGTGCGATTGCCGGGCGGCCGCCAGGGAATGACGTTGGCGATGTAGGCGGTGGTGCGGTTGAGGCCGATCGCGCCGATCATGAGGTCGAGCAGCTTGCCGCTGCGCCCGACGAAGGGCAGTCCCTCGATGTCCTCGTCGCGCCCCGGCGCCTCGCCGACGAACATGATGCGCGCCTGCGGATTGCCGTCGGCGAATACCAGCCGCGTCGCGGTATGCTTCAGCGCGCAGCCTTCGAAGTTCTGCATCAGCTCGCGCAAGGCCTCGAGCGTCGGCGCGGTGCGCGCAGCCTCGCGCGCCGAGGCAATCGCGACGTCGGGCGCGGGTGCGGCCTCGCCGCGCATCACCGTGGGCGCAGCGACAGGCCGCGCTGCCTCGACCGACGGTGCCACGCGCGGGGCCGGCGGCGGGGCGTCCAATTCCGCCAGGCGGTCGAGCGGTTCCTCCGTCAGCGCGCAATCGACACCGGCCTCCAGATAGAAGGCGAGAAGCTCTCGGACGGTGGGTGCGGGTTCGGGGATCATTTGGAAAGTCAGACTTTTATATCACTTTGAGGCGCCTTGCATCCCAGCGAAACGCATTTCCGAGGTTGTCCTACCCGGAAAAATCGGAAACAAGAGGGCGCAATCGACCCAAGGACCGTCTCAAGGGCTGAGATCAGATGAGCACCGAAGAACTTCCCCCGCGCGAATCCATGGAATTCGACGTCGTCATCGTCGGCGCCGGCCCCTCGGGCCTGGCCGCGGCGATCCGGCTGAAGCAGCTCAACGCCGATCTCAACGTCGTCGTGGTGGAGAAGGGCTCCGAGGTCGGTGCGCATATTCTCTCCGGCGCCGTGATCGATCCGGCCGGGCTCGACAAGCTCGTTCCGGACTGGCGCGAGGATTCCGACTGCCCTCTCAAGACGCAGGTCAAGGACGATCGCTTCTACTGGATGACCGCCGGCGGCGCGATCAAGCTGCCGGGCTTCATGATGCCGCCGATGATGGACAACCATCACTGCTATATCGGCTCGCTCGGCAACGTCTGCCGCTGGCTGGCGCGCAAAGCCGAGGCGCTTGGCGTCGAGATCTATCCGGGCTTTGCCGCTGCCGAGGTGCTCTATGACGAGCAGGGCGCGGTGAAGGGTATCGCCACCGGCGACATGGGCATCGGCCGCGACGGCAAGCCGAAGGACTCCTTTACCCGCGGCATGGAATTGCTCGGCAAGTACACGCTGTTTGCCGAAGGCGCGCGCGGCAGCCTGACCAAGCAGCTGATCGCGAAGTTCGCGCTGGATTCGAACAGCGAGCCGGCGAAGTTCGGCATCGGCCTGAAGGAAGTCTGGCAGATCGATCCCGCCAAACACCAGAAGGGCATGATCCAGCATTCGTTCGGCTGGCCCCTCGATTTGAAGACCGGCGGCGGCTCGTTCCTCTATCACTACGACGATAATCTCGTCGCCGTCGGCTTCGTCGTGCATCTGAACTACGACGATCCGTATCTGTCGCCGTTCGACGAATTCCAGCGCTTCAAAACCCATCCCTCGATCCGCGGCACCTTCGAAGGCGCCAAGCGGCTCGCTTATGGTGCGCGCGCCATCACCGAGGGCGGCTATCAGTCGGTGCCGAAGCTCACCTTCCCTGGCGGCGCGCTGGTCGGCTGCGCGGCCGGCTTCGTCAACGTGCCGCGCATCAAGGGTGTGCACAACGCGATGGGCACCGGCATGCTGGCTGCCGAGCATGTCGCAGCGGCGCTCGCGGCCGATCGCGCCAATGACGAGATCATCGACTACGAGAACGCGTGGCGCTCCTCGCCGGTCGGCAAGGATCTGTTCCTGGTCCGCAACGTCAAGCCGCTGTGGTCGAAGTTCGGTACCGTGCTCGGGGTCGCGCTCGGCGGCTTCGACATGTGGTTCAACACGCTGTTCGGTACCTCGCTGTTCGGCACCCAGTCGCACGCCAAGCCGGATCGTTCGACGCTCGATCCCGCCAAGACCCATGCGCCCAAGAACTACCCGAAGCCCGACGGCAAGATCTCGTTCGACAAGCTGTCCTCGGTGTTCCTGTCCAACACCAATCATGAAGAGGATCAGCCGGTCCATCTCCGGGTTGCCGACATGAACCTGCAGAAGACCTCCGAGCACGACGTGTTCGCCGGTCCCTCGAATCGCTATTGCCCGGCCGGCGTCTATGAGTGGGTCGAGGAGGGGGCGGGACCGCGCTACCAGATCAACGCCCAGAACTGCGTCCACTGCAAAACCTGCGACGTGAAGGACCCCAACGGCAACATCACCTGGGTTCCCCCGGAGGGCGGCGGCGGCCCGAATTACGAGGCGATGTAAGCCGGCGGCTGGACCAACGAGATCAAGCGGGGCCTGTGTGACGCGCCCCCCGGCATTGTACGCACGTTCGCGTGAGGACCGCCCCGGGGGAGCGGTCCGCGGCCACGATAAGGCCATACTGGCGGCGTCTTGGACGCTCTCTTGGGGCGCTGTCGGCCGATTTGGGGCGTGCGGAGGAGATCACATGCCCGAATCCTTGCGGTGAAGCGCCAAAAGCGGCATTGTCGGCCCGACGGTTCCGGGTCCCCATGCCACCGGCCGCGTTCGCATGCGATGCGGCCTTCTGCTGCAAACCCAGGCACTACCAACTCAAGGCGAGCCCTGATGTTCTCAAATCGTTTCAACCGCTGGACTGTTGCCGCCATCGCCCTCATGGGCACAGCGATCGCGACGGTCCCCGGCGCGGTCCTGGCGCAGACGCCGGACCATCCGTCCGACACGGCGGCGCAGTTTCCGACCCGAAACGATCTGAAGTCGCTCACCACCGCCGGCAGCTATCTCGCCGCCCGCCACGCCAGCGTCGAGCGCGACGCGACCTCGGCCGCCGCCTTCTATCGCTCGGCGCTTCGCACCGACCCGAAGAACAACGAGCTGCTCGACCGCGCCTTCATCTCCTCGGTCGCCGATGGCGACATCGACGAGGCGGTCAAGCTCGCAGAGCGTATCCTCACCATCGACAAGACCAACCGGGTCGCTCGTCTCGTCGTCGGCGTGCATGATCTGAAGTTCAAGAAATACGCAACCGCGCAGACCAACATCAACCAGTCGATCCGCGGTCCGATCACCGATCTCGTCGCGACGCTGCTGTCGGGCTGGGCTGCCTATGGCGCCGGCGATGCCAAGGGCGGCGTTGCCACCATCGACAAGCTCGCCGGTCCCGAATGGTATCCGCTGTTCAAGGACCTTCACGCCGGCATGATCCTCGAACTCTCCGGCAAGGAGAAGGACGCCGGTACCCGCTTCGAGCGCGCCTACAAGCTCGACGATTCCATGCTGCGTGTGACCGAGGCTTATGCGCGCTGGCTGTCCCGCAACAAGGACTCCGCGGCCGCGACCAATGTCTACCAGGCGTTCGACAAGAAGCTCGCCCGCCATCCGCTGATCGTGGAAGGCCTGCGCGACACCAAGGCCGGCAAGAAGCTGCCGCCGCTGGTCGACTCCGCGCAAGCCGGCGCAGCCGAAGCGCTCTACGGCATCGGCGCCACGCTGACCCGCCGCGGCGGCGAGGATCTGGCGCTGGTCTATCTCCAGCTCTCGCTCTACCTTCAGCCGACCCATCCGCTGGCGTTGCTCTCGCTCGCCGATCTCTATGAATCGGTGAAGCGGCCGCAGATGGCGATCAAGGTCTATGAGCGCGTGCCCGCGACCTCGCCGCTCAAGCGCAATGCGCAGATCCAGCTCGCCATCGATCTCGACACGGCCGATCGCACTGAAGACGCGATCAAGATCCTCAAGGGCGTCACCACGGACGATGCCAAGGATCTCGAAGCCATCATGGCGCTCGGCAATATCGAGCGCGGTCGCAAGCGGTTCGGCGATTGCGGCGCGACCTATTCCCGAGGCATCGACGTGCTGCCGGCCGGCAACGACAAGGCCAACAGCGTCTGGTACTATTATCGCGGCATCTGCGAGGAACGCTCCAAGGAATGGAGCAAGGCCGAGGCCGACATGAAGAAGGCGCTTGAGCTCCAGCCCGACCAGCCGCATGTCCTCAACTACCTCGGCTATTCCTGGATCGACCAGGGCGTCAATCTCGACGAAGGCATGAAGATGATCAAGCGCGCCGTCGAGCAGCGTCCCGACGACGGCTATATCGTCGACTCCCTCGGCTGGGCCTATTACCGCATCGGCAATTACGAGGAGGCGGTGAAGAACCTCGAGCGCGCGATCGACCTCAAGCCCGAGGATCCCACCATCAACGATCACCTTGGCGACGCCTATTGGCGCGTCGGCCGCACGCTGGAAGCCAAGTTCCAGTGGGCCCATGCCCGCGATCTCAAGCCCGAGCCGGATGAGCTTCCGAAGATCGAGGCCAAGATCGCCAACGGGATGACCGACGACAATTCGAACTCTTCGGCCGCGCAGGCGGACAAGAAGAAGGACGACGGCAAGGGCGGCTGAGAGTGCGTTTGGGGGCTGATCGCCGATGCCGGCGTTGATTGAAGAAGGGCGCGCGAAGGTCAATCTGAGCCTTCGCGTCGTCGGCCGTCGTGCCGACGGTTATCATGATCTCGAAAGCGTGGTCGCGTTTGCCGACTGCGCCGATCGGCTGACGCTGGAGCCGGGCGGCGAGCTGAAGCTCGCCACCACCGGGCCGCTGGCCGCGGCCTGCGGCGATGCTGCCGACAATCTCGTGTTCAAGGCCGCCAAGCTTCTGGCCGAAGCCGTGCCGAACCTGAAGCTCGGCGCCTTCGCGCTCGACAAGGTGCTTCCCGTTGCCGCCGGTATCGGCGGCGGCTCGGCGGACGCTGCGGCGGCATTGCGGCTGCTGGCGCGTCTCAACAATCTGTCGCTCGACGATCCACGCCTGCAGAAGGTTGCGCTCGCGACCGGCGCGGACGTGCCGGTGTGCCTGTTCTCGCGCGCCTGCGACATGACCGGCGTCGGCGAGCAATTGTTGCCTTTGGCGCTGCCGAGCATGCCCTGCGTGATGGTCAATCCGCGCGTGCCCGTTGCCACCAAGGACGTGTTCAGGGAGCTCGGCCTGCGCAACGGCGAGCTGCTGGTCGGCGCCACCTCGGTCCTCGAAGCTCCGGCCTGGCCGGAGGCGGGCGGGTCGATCGTCGATTGGGTCGACGTTCTCGAAAACGTCCCCAACGATCTCGAAGCACCCGCGCTCCGGATCGAGCCTGTGATCGGCGAGGTGCTGGAGGCCTTGCGCGACTCCGCCGGCGTCAAGCTCGCCCGCATGTCCGGCTCGGGCGCGACCTGCTTTGCGATCTACGGCGCGCCGACCGAGGCCCATGCCGCAGCCGAAAGAATCCGGCGCGACCACTCCGGCTGGTGGGTGCATGCGGGAACGTTGAGCTAGGTATTTCCGCGGTGACACTGCCGTAGCCTGGATGGAGCGCAGCGCAATCCGGGTTCTTGCGCGACGCTGCGGCGGTCCGGATTACGCTGCGCTCCATCCGGGCTAAGATTCGGAGCTAACCGGTGCCGTCCTCGGCCAGCCCGAGAAACCGCCGGATCTCACCCAACACCTGCTGCGGCTTGTCGTGTTGAAGCCAGTGTCCGGCTCCGGCGATGGTCTCGACGCGCGCCTGCGGGAAGTAGCGCTCCAGGCCCGCTCCCCTGGCGCCCGCCAGAAAGCTTTCACCTGCGTTCAGCAGCAGCGTCGGGCAGGTGATGCGCGACCACAGCGCGACGTGATCGTCCGGCCACAGCCGGTGCGGCGCAGAGGCGCGCTGGTAGGGATCGAACTTCCAGCTGTAGGTCCCGTCCTCGTTCCGCCGCGTGCCGTGCGTGGCAAGATGCAGCGCGAGGTCGCGGGCGAGTCGCTTGTTGTGAAGCACCATCTGCGCGGCGGCGTCTTCGAGGGTCGCATAGCGGCGCGGCGTGCGGTCGTGCAACCTGTCGAGCTGGCTGACCCATTTGCCGATGCGCTCATGTGTCGGCGCCTTGGGGCTGTCCGGCAACATGGTGACGCCGTCGAGGACGACGAGCCTCGTGACCCGCTCGGGGAATGACCCCGAAAAGATCAGGCTCACCATGCCGCCCATGGAATGACCGATCAGAGTGACTTGCGGCGCTCCGATAACGCGGAGGAGCTGGGCGAGGTCGTAGACATATTCGGTCAGCGCGTAGCTGCCGCCGCGGGTCCAGTCGGAATCGCCGTGGCCGCGCAAATCAGGCGCGATCACGTGGAAATGCGGTTGCAGCGACCGGGCGATGGCGTCCCAGCTCCGGCAATGATCGCGGCCGCCATGGACCAGGATCAGCGGCGGTGCGCTCTCATTGCCCCAATCGGCGTAATGCAGCCGCAGGCCGTGCGACTCATAGAAGCGGCTTTGCGGGGCGCTAGCCATTGGCCGGCCGCCGCGCCAGTGCGAGCGAGAGGCCGAGGCTGGCGATGAAGACGCCCGAGCCCTGGGTGAGACGCCGCATCAGCTGCGGCCTTCCGATCAGATGCCTTCGCGTCGCCGATGCCATCAGCACCACGACGACGTCGGCGAGCGTGTTCAGCGCCACCGAGATCGCCCCTAACACGATGAACTGCAGCGTGGGGCTTGAGCCTGCGGGATCGAGGAACTGTGGAATGAAGGCGAGGAAGAACGCAGCGGTTTTCGGGTTCAATGCCTCGACCAGCACGCCGTCGCGGAATGCGCGCCTGTCGCCGACGGGCTCGCTGTCGAGCGACAGCGCGCGGCCGGCGCTGCGAAACGTCTTGATGCCGAGCCAGACCAGATAGAGCGCGCCGACGAATTTCACCGCGGCGAACAGCTCCGCGCTGGCAAGAATGATCGCGGAGATGCCGAGGCTGCCGGCGACGACATGGACCAGCCCGCCCAGCGCCGTGCCTGCCGTCGATGCAAAGCCGCTCGCGCGTCCCTCAGACAACGTCCGTGCCGCGACGTAGAAAATACCGGGGCCGGGAACGGCAGCGATGAGACACGCAGCGGTCAGGAACAGCCAGAAATTGGTTTCGGTCATCCTGCTTTGGTAGCGATGCGTGGGGCGATTGCAAGCCCTTGCGTCTAGCCCATCCGGCGGAAGATCGCGCTGGCATTCACCCCGCCGAAGCCGAAACCGTTGGAGATGGCGTGCTGCATCGGCATCGGCCGTGCGTGGCCCGAGACGATGTCGATGCCGTCAGCGCCCGCGTCGGGGTTTTCGAGATTGAGCGTCGGCGGCGCGATCTGGTCGCGCAGCGCGAGGATGGTGAAGATCGCCTCCAGCCCGCCGGCGGCGCCGAGCAGATGGCCAGTGGCCGATTTGGTCGCGCTCACGGCGATGCTGCGGTTGCGGCCGAACAGCGCGCCGATGGCGCCAAGCTCGCTCTCGTCGCCGGCCGGCGTCGATGTCGCATGCGCGTTCAGATGCTGCAAATCCGTGGGCGCGAGGCCTGCCTGCCGCAGCGCGATCTCCATGGCGCGGCGTGCACCGTCGCCATCGGGCGGTCCCGACGTCATGTGGTAGGCGTCCGCGGTGGTGCCGTATCCGACGATCTCCGCGATCGGCGTCGCGCCCCGTGCCAGCGCATGCTCGAGTTCCTCGATCACCAGAATGCCGGCACCTTCGCCCATGACGAAACCGTCGCGGTCGCGATCGAACGGGCGCGAGGCCCGCGCTGGCTCGTCGTTGAATCCGCTCGACAGTGCGCGTGCGGCCGCAAAGCCGCCGAGGCTGACGATGTCGATGCAGGCTTCCGCGCCGCCGCAGATTGCAACGTCCGCCTCGCCCGCGCGGATCATGCGTGCGGCATCGCCGATCGCCTGGACGCTGGCGGCGCAGGCGGTGACCGGCGTTCCCAGTGGCCCCTTGTAGCCGTGCTTGATCGAGACGTGGCCGGCGGCGAGATTGGCGAGGAATGAAGGGATCGTGAACGGCGAAAGCCGCCGTACGCCGCGCTGCTCGGTGATGCGCACCGCTTCCGCCATCGCCGGAAAGCCGCCGACGCCGGAGGCGATGATCGTTGCGGTCCGTTCCAGCGCGTTCGGGTCCTGCGGTGCCCATCCGGCTTGCGCGACCGCCTCTGCGGTGGCGAGCAGCGCGAACAGGATGAAGCGGTCCATCTTGCGCTGGTCTTTTGCTGCGGCGGCCTGCGCCGGATCGAAGCCGCCGTCGGCATCATCGGCCTTGTCGGGCACGAGGCCGGCGATGCGCGCGGGAAGCGCCTGCGACCATTCTGGCAGGGGACGCAGCCCGCTTTGGCCGGCGAGCAGCCGGCGCCACGAGAGTTCGACACCACAGGCGAGCGGCGACACCGCGCCCATTCCGGTCACGACGATACGACGCATGTCAGTCTCCAGCCGGCGCAACGGCCGGGTTCATGGCCTTGAGCGAAGTGAGCCGTTTGCGCATCACGCGGCTGGCGCGCGGCCCCGCGATGATGACCGCGTTGGCGAGCGTGATCGGCTGCTTGTCGGTGGCATCGACCACGACCGGATCGAACGGACGGCGATCAGCGCGGCTCGCCAGCAGGATGGCTTCGCCCTTCGGCGCGAGATGCTTGTTGCCGAAGGCCAGCAGTGCTGCGACCACGGGAAAGAAATCCCGCGCCTTGTCCGTCAGCACATATTCGTAGCGTGGCGGGCGTTCATGATAGCGGCGGCGAACGAACATGCCGCTCGCGGTGAGATGGGCGAGCCGCCGCGACAGAATGTTCGGTGCGATGCCGAGGTTTTGCGAGAACTCGTCGAACTTCGTCGCCCCCTGGAACGCATCCCGTAGGATCAAGATGCTCCACCATTCGCCGACCGTCTCCACGGCGCGGCCGACCGGGCATTCCTGGATCGAGGGGGATTTGGGCTGCATGGCGGCAAGGTAGGATAGTGACTTGCAAAATGCAAGCGACTGGCTGTCAGGAAACCTGTACAGGGTGGAGCGAGCGCAAGCGGTTGCCGCGAATGAGGTTGCTAGTTGGCGAACGATGGCCCGGCGCCATGCTCCGTCATTGCGAGCG
>NZ_AKIY01000048.1 GCF_000282615.1 Bradyrhizobium sp. YR681
GCCCCGCCGATATCGGCTTGTGACGAACAGGCTTGTGGGGACCCGAGGAGCAAGGCCATGTTTCAGCGCATCATCGACGGGATCAGTGCCTCGACCGGCACCACGGTCCGGCTGACCTCGCTCGCCGCGGGCGCCGCGTTCGCATTGTTCATCACGACCTGCTTCCTCTGCGCCGCGGCCTTCATCTCGGTCCTTCAGAAATATGGTCCTGTGGAAGCTTGCCTGGCCGGCGCCGGCATCTTCTTTCTGCTGACGCTCACCGCTGCGGGCAGCTATTGGGGCTACAAGCGGGAGATGCAGAAGCGCGCCCGGATCGCCGCCGAACGCGCCGCAAGGTCGGCGGCCTCGAGTGCGCTCGCTGACCCCATGCTGCTCGCCACCGGCCTTCAGATCGTTCGTGCCATCGGGATCAAGCGACTGCTGCCGATCCTCGCGATCGGCGGCGTCGCGCTTGGAATCATGGCGAGCCGCGCCGGTGTCCCCGACGAGGCGTCGGCTGAGCCTGCCGAATAGCAGTCAAAGCGCTAAGATTATTTCGTCGACGGCAAAACAAGCGATTCTGCGGGAATTCAATCCAGCGTTCGTGCGCAATTTTTCGCCAGATCGGGCAATTTCGGCCCCACTCACGCAAACGCTACTCGGATAGGCAGGCGGTTGCCGCTAAAAGCACCACCCTGATTCCCAAAGCTATTTTACTCATGAAACCGTCCGTCAAGGCGAACCTCGCCGCATTCCATCACGACGCCCGGCTGTATTTGACGCTCGGCATCGCCAACTGGTCGGTGTTCGTCGATCACATCCCGAACAACGTGGTCAATCTGCTGACGCTGCGCAATTTCGGCTTCAGCGGCGCGGCCGATTTGTTCGTGTTCGTGGTGGGCTATGGTGTCGCCGTCATCCACGGCCGGATGGCGCTCGAGCGCGGCTACGTCGTCGCGGCGACCCGCATCTTCCGCCGGGTCTGGCGGCTCTACGCCGCCTATGTCGTGCTGTTCGTGATCTATATCGACACCATCGCCTATGTCGCCTCGCAATCGATGGCGCCGGAGATCATCCACGAATACAACATCTCCGGCATTCTCGAGCACCCGCTGCGCATCCTGGTCCGCGGCCTCGTGCTGCAGGAAGAGCCGCTCAACCTTGACCTGCTGCAACTGATGATCCCGCTGATGGCCTTCTTTCCGTTCGCGCTGTGGGGGCTATTGCGGCGGCCGAACCTGACGCTGGCGGCATCGGTCGCGCTGTACGTCGCGGCGCGCTGGTTCGACTGGAATTTCCGGGTCTATCCGGACCAGGAGTGGACCTTCAATCCGCTGTGCTGGCAGATGCTGATGGTGCTGGGCGGCTGGTTCGCCGTGACAGGCGCGCCCGGACGCGTGCTGCACGGCATGTCCTGGCTGCGAATCCTCGCCGGCGCCTATCTCGTCTTCGCGATGGCCGTCACCCTGATGCGCCATTCGCCGACGCTGTCGGCCTATTTGCCGGATCAGTTCCTCAACGGCATCGCGCCGACCGACAAGGAAAATCTCGCGCCCTATCGCGTGCTTCACTTCCTTGCCCTCGCCTTCGTCGCCACCCACCTCATTCCGGCCGATCATACCGGCCTGAAATGGCGGCCGCTTCAGGCGGTGATCACGTGCGGCGAGGAATGGCTCGCAGTGTTCTGTGTCGGCGTGTTTCTGTCCTTTGCCGGTCATCTCATCCTGATCACGGGGCCGAACCTGGTGGCGATGCAGATCGCGGTGAGTGTCGTCGGCTTCGCCGCGATGACGGCGGTCGCCTACTACATCGCCTGGTCGAAGCGGCAGGACTTGCCTGCGGCGCTGCGGCAGCAGGCCTAGCCGGCCAAATAATCGTGCGATTCTGCTAGGCCGAAGACTGTGGCTGCGCTATGCCGGGACTCTGCGTGAGGAGACCGGGTTTGGCGATGGCGAAAGGCGGGGGTGACGAGACAGAGAGCGCGCCCCGGCGCGGACGGCCGCGATCGATCGAGACCACCAACGCCATTCTCGAAAGCGCCTATGCGCTGATGGCCGCCAACGGCCTTGCGGTCACCACCATCGACGCCGTCGCGCGCTACTCCAGCGTCTCCAAGATGACGATCTACAAATGGTGGCCGTCGCGCGAAGCGCTGCTGATCGACGCCTTTCTCCACCATGCCGCCCAGATGCTGCCGCTGCCGCCGGCGAGCTCCGGCACGGCCGCGGCGCGTGCGCGCCGCCATGCTGCCGCCTATGCCGAGGCGCTCCAGGGCGAGTTCGGCAAGGTGCAGCTCGCCGTCATCTCCGAATGCATCTCGAAGACCGGCTCGGCAGAGCTGTTCTACGCGCGCTATCTGCAATTCCGCCGCGACGCGCTGGTGGAGATGATCGCAGCGGGCCAGAAGGACGGCAGCGTCAAGACCGAAGCGGCGCCTGAGGATCTCTACGATGCGATCTATGGCAGCCTGTTCTATCGCTACGTCTTCGGCATCGCGCCGATCACGACGGCCTACGCACGCAACCTGGTCGATCTGGTGTTGCGGCCGAAAGGCTAGAAGCGCGCCATCTATCGTACCGGTTTCACCGGCTGCGAGAGCTTTTCCGTGCGGTCACGCTCGGTCATGTCGACCACCGTCTCCATCGGCGCGGTCAATTCATAGACGTAGGAGACGTCGGTGAAATAGCGCTTGGCGGTGCCGCCGAGCGCCTCGGGCGCGACGCGGTCGAGCAGGATCAGGCCGAAATCGGAATCGGGCCGGCGTGTCGCCTCGCTGGTGTTGAACTCCTCCCAGCGGAAGTGGAAGACCTCCTCCGACTTCTCGCCCGTCACCGTCCAGTTGGCGGTGATGTGCGGATGCTTGCCGACCAGCGACAGGCCCTCGTCGGAATGCGAGGCGAGCTCGAAGAACAGCAGCGACAGGCTCTGCGCCGCACGCGCGCTGACCGAGATATCGGGACCGGTGACGGCGATGCGATCCGCATGGGGAATGGCGCGCGCCTCGAACAGGCCCTTCAGCTTGACGCCCTGCCACTGGCTCTCGCTGAGCAGCGAGACCACATTGGACATCGCGTGGATACGGCCGATCAGCAGCTCGCGCGCGACATCGATATCCGAGCCGTGGCGCAGGGTACGCGTCACGATCGACTGGATCACCGCAAGGATGTTCTTGACCCGGTGATTGAGCTCGTCGATGACAGCGGTCAGACGCCGCTCGAAGCCGATCCGCACCTGGATTTCGCGGCTGAGCCTCAAATTGTTGTAGGCGACATAGCCGAACAGGCCGCACACCATCGCGGTGATGGCAAAGCCGATCGCGGCCACGATGATTGCGGTCTGCTCGGCGCGCCGTGCCGAATTGGTCTTCGCGTAATAACCGAGCTGCCAGTCACGTCCGCCGAAGCTTACGGTGCGCGTCGCCGAGGGCGCCGGTCCGTCGGCCGCGGTCATGCGCGCGGAGACGACGCCCTGGTCGTTGGCGACGAGTTCGCTACCGTCCCTGCGCGGATCCTTCAGCGCGACCGAAAATAACGACAAGTCGTCATTGGTCAGCATCAGCGAGGCGAGCTCATAGGAAAACGTGATGAAGCCGACAGGCTCGGTCGCGCCCTCGGGAATGACCGGGGCCGCCACGATGATGCCGACCGCGCCGTTCGAGCGCAGCAGCGGCACCGGGTCGGAGGCGACCGACCTCTTCTCGATCCTGGCGCGGGCGAGCATCGCGCTGCGCACCGGGTCCTGGTCATAGCTGCGTCCGGGCAGCGCCTTGGTCTCGTCGCTGCGCGGCTCGAGGTCCATCAGCACGTCGATCGGCTGGGTGAGGCTTGCCGGCGCGATCGGCTTGTCGCCATAGTCGCGGATCTCGGGTTTCGGGAAGCCGGCAGCCGCGATCGCGGCCTGCGCCGCGGCGAGCTCGTTCGGCTGGAGCCGGGCGACCCAGCCGGCCACCACGAAATCGGTCTTGAAGGCGTAGATCGCCGAGCGCAGCGGCTCCAGCATGTTGGGCTTGAGCACCGACGGCGCGCGGAACAGGCCTGAGGCGACGCGCGCGAGCAGCTCGCGCTCGGTGAGCCGGTCCTGGACCAGGCTCGCATGGACGTCGATCGCGCGCGCCAGCGCGATCCGGTCCAGCGCCAGCTCCTGGTCATGGACACGATAAGCCGCCAGCCCGGAGAGCAAGACTCCGAGCAGAGCGATGAAACCGATGATGAATCCCAGCCGGACCACGCGACTACTCAGGCGGAAGCAAGAGATCGGCAATAGACACGGAGCATGTGAACGCCGCTCGAACGGCCATGTGCCGAAACAGGGTGAACCCCAGTGGCGAAGATAATGAAGGAGGAGACATCAGTACGCAACTTGGGTCGCCTGAAAAGCTTAATCCGCCGGCCGATCGTCCGGCCGGGGCCGATTTGCCCCGGGCGCCGAAGATAATTAAGCGCCATGTCCGAATTTTGTTCCGCGATTGCCGCTCTGCCCCAGGCATTAACGGCAAAAACGTCTGCGCCAAGTCGTCGCGTCGGTCAGCCTGCCCGTTTCAGTCCACCTTTGGCCTCGATAAAGCCGACGATACGGTCGAGCCCCTCGCTCTTCTTCAGGTTGGTCATGACGAAGGGGCGCTCGCCGCGCATGCGCCTGGCGTCCGTGTCCATCTTTTCGAGGGATGCGCCGACATGGGGGGCGAGATCGATCTTGTTGATGACGAGGAGATCGGAGCGGGTGATGCCGGGGCCGCCCTTGGACGGGATCTTGTCGCCGGCGGCGACGTCGATGACGTAGATGGTGAGGTCGGCCAGCTCCGGGGAAAAAGTGGCAGCGAGATTGTCACCGCCGGACTCGATTAGCACGAGGTCGAGGCCGGGGAATTTCGCGCGCATGTCCGCGACCGCCGCGAGGTTCATCGAGGCATCCTCGCGGATCGCGGTGTGCGGGCAGCCGCCGGTCTCGACGCCGGCGATGCGGTCCGGCGTCAGCGAGCCCGAACGCACCAGAAATTCCGCATCCCATTTGGTGTAGATGTCGTTGGTGATCGCGGCGATGTCATAGCGCTCGCGCATGGTCTTGCAGAGCAGGTCCATCAGCGCGGTCTTGCCCGATCCGACGGGGCCGCCGACGCCGACACGCAGGGGACCGTGAGATTTCGACATGTGGCTTGCTCTCTCTTGATGAGTTGAACGCCGGCCGCTCACGAGCGGAACAGCCGCGTATATTGCGTCTCGTGCCGCAGGCTGGCGAGATCGGCGCGGAATGTTGCGCTGCCGAGATCGTCCAGTGTCGCATTCAGCGCACGATGGGCTGTCGCGGCGGCGGCGGCTTCCAGCCTCACCAGCACGCGCTGGCTGTCGGTCTGGCCGAGCGGAACGAGGCGGCTCGCCGCGGAAATCCAGTTCGAGACCAGCGCATGCAGGAAGGCGTGCAGCGTCGGCGCCAGCGGCACGCCATGCATCGCGGCGACCACGCCAACGGCAACAGGATAGACCAGTGGCGTGCGGCATGCCGCGACCATGGCATCCAGACCTTCCGCATCCCACGCCGCACGGGTGATGTCGATGAAGGCGCGGCCCTGCGAGGTGGTCTCGAGCTGACGCTCGCGCGACGGCACAAACGCGGCGGCGAGTTCGGCGACATCGTTTAAAGACGCCTCCTCGCCGGCCTCGGCGGCGCGATAGGCGTGGACCAGGAAGGTCGCATCGCAGAAGCCGGAGCCATCACCCAGCATCGCATCGAGCCAATCCGCAAGCGTCGCGACGTCGGTGATATCACCCGCCTCGACCGCCCATTCGATGCCGCTGGAATAGGAGAAGCCGCCGACGGGGAAAGCCGGCGACAGCCAGGTCATCAGCCGGTACAGCGCCGCCGCCTCGCGCCCGGCGAGGTCGCAGGCCGCGACCGGCTCATTTGTGGTCATGAGCATGCTTGTGGCCGTGGTGATGGTCGGGATGGTCGCAATGCCCGTCGTGGTGATGGTGGTGATCGTGCCCATGATCATGCGCGGCATGATCATGATGTTCGTGGCCGTGATGATCGTGGTGACCGTGGTCGTGATGGCCGTGATCATGATGCGCATGGTCATCGTGGCCGTGCGCATGACCGGCATCGGCATAGGCGCCGCCTTCGGGATCGAACGGCGCTTCGATCTCGACCACGCGCGCGCCAAGACCCTTCACCATGGCCTCGATGACGTGGTCGCGGCGGATGCGCAGGGCCTTGGCCATGATCTGCGTCGGCAGATGGCGGTTGCCGAGGTGCCAGCCGACGCGGATGAGGTGGTGCGGATCGCGGCCGCGGATCTCCAGCAGCGGCTCGGGTGCCGCAACCACCTCGACCAGCCGGCCGTCCTCCAGCACCAGCGCATCGCCGCCGCGCAATGCGACGGCGTTCTCCAGGTCGAGCAGGAAATTCAGACCCCGCGTCCCCGTCATCGCCATGCGGCGGCGGTGCCGATCGTCGAAATCGAGCACGACCGTATCGGCCGGCGTTTCCGTGAAGCGGTGTTGTCCACTGACCTGCGTCGCCCGGATCATGCGCTGTTATCCTGTTACCGTACTTCGACCTTCTCGGGCGTGATCACCTCGATCTTCGGTGGTGCCGTGAAGCACTTCACCGCGACGCGGCCGAAAGTCTTCATGTGCTCCTGGCCGCGATGCGGCACCAGTGCCTCGGCATTTTCCCACTGCTCGACGAACACCATCTTTGTGGGATCGGTGACGCTCTCGTGCAGATCATAGGCGATATTGCCGGGCTCCTTCCGCGTCTCCTTGATGCAGGCGGTGGCGGCTGCAATGAATTCGGCGCGCGTCTCGGGCTTGATGGTCAGGGTGGCGACGACGTAGATCACGAGAAATCCTCCCGGCTTTTCTTCTAAGGGTTACGATACCGGGCGGGACCTTAGACCAGGCGGGACCGAACGCAAAACCGGAAAAGCCACCCCCGGGCATGCAATGGGACCTGCCGCCGGGGACATGCGTTGAGGCGCTATTTCAGTACATGAAATATCGCTGCGCCATCGGCAGCACCTCGGCCGGCGCGCAGGTGAGCAGTTCGCCGTCGGCGCGCACCTCATAGGTCTCCGGATCGACCTCGATATTGGGCGTGGCGTCGTTGTGGATCATGCTCTTCTTCGAGATCTTGCTGCGGGTGTTCTGGACCGCATAGAGCTTCTTCTCGATACCGAGTTTTCGCGCAAGACCGCCGGTGATCGCGGCCTTCGAGGTGAACACGACGGAGGATGCGGTGCGTGCTTTGCCGAAGGCGCCGAACATCGGCTGGTAGTGCACCGGCTGCGGCGTCGGGATCGAGGCATTGGGATCGCCCATGGGCGCTGCGACGATCATGCCGCCCTTGACGATGCAGTCCGGCTTGACGCCGAAGAAGGCCGGCGACCACAGCACGAGATCGGCGAGCTTGCCCTTCTCGACCGAGCCGATCAGTTTTGACACGCCGTGCGCGATCGCGGGATTGATGGTGTATTTGGCGATGTAGCGCTTGACGCGGAAATTGTCGTTGTCCTTGCCCTTGTCCTGCGGCAGCGAGCCGCGCTGCTTCTTCATCTTGTCGGCGGTCTGCCAGGTGCGGATGATGACCTCGCCGAGGCGGCCCATCGCCTGCGAATCCGAGGACATCATCGAGAGCGCACCGAGATCGTGCAGGATGTCCTCGGCCGCGATGGTCTCCTTGCGGATGCGGCTTTCGGCGAACGCCAGATCTTCCGCGATCGAGGGATCGAGGTGGTGGCACACCATCAGCATGTCGAGATGCTCGTCGATGGTGTTGCGGGTGAAGGGGCGCGTCGGGTTGGTCGAGGACGGCAGCACATTTTTGAGCCCTGCGACCTTGATGATGTCAGGGGCGTGACCGCCGCCGGCGCCTTCGGTGTGGAAGGCGTGGATGGTGCGGCCCTTGAACGCCTTGATGGTATCCTCGACGAAGCCGGATTCGTTCAGCGTGTCGGAATGCAGCATGACCTGGACGTCGTAGTCATCCGCAACCGACAGGCAATTGTCGATCGCGGCGGGCGTGGTGCCCCAATCCTCGTGCAGCTTCAGCGCGCAGGCGCCGCCCTTGATCATCTCGACCAGGGCTGCGGGCCGCGAGGCATTGCCCTTGCCGGAAATGCCGAGATTGACCGGGAAGGCGTCGAACGACTGGATCATCCGCCCCATGTGCCAGGGACCGGGCGTGCAGGTGGTGGCGAAGGTGCCGTGCGACGGGCCGGTGCCACCCCCTAACATCGAGGTGACGCCAGACATCAGCGCGTGCTCGATCTGCTGCGGGCAGATGAAATGGATGTGGCTGTCGAAGCCGCCAGCGGTGAGGATTTTTCCTTCGCCTGCGATCACGTCGGTGCCGGGGCCGACGATGATGGTCACGCCCGGCTGGATGTCGGGATTGCCGGCCTTCCCGATCGCCGCGATCATGCCGTCCTTGATGGCGACGTCGGCCTTCACGATGCCCCAATGGTCGACGATCAGCGCATTGGTGATGACGGTGTCGGCCGCGCCCTGCTTGTTGGTGACCTGCGACTGCCCCATGCCATCGCGGATCACCTTGCCGCCGCCGAACTTCACCTCTTCGCCGTAGGTGGTGAAGTCCTTCTCGACCTCGATGATGAGATCGGTGTCGGCCAGCCGCACCCTGTCGCCGGTGGTCGGACCGAACATGTCGGCATAGACGGAACGCTTTATCTTGACGGACACATCAGGCTCCCGATTTAACGGTTACGGAGTTCGCGAGCCAAGCTGGTGCCAATTGCGTCGCGATTGTAAGGCCAATAGAAATCGCAATAATCGCGACCCAAAATGAAGACCGTACAGTTTTGATGTAACTTCTGATTTCACTAGTCTGGTTCGCCGTGGCGAAGCCAACAAATCGATCATCCCGGGATTTCAAGGACGATTCGATCTTTAGTAGATATTCGTTGTACCTCTTGACAAGATTCGCATGCGCTCTGCATCGGAAATGCCCGTAAATCCCGACCAATCCTGGAAGGACGGTAACTACGAGAAGAACGCTGCGATCGACAATCTTGTACTGGAAGATCAGCGCCAGAATCGCTCCAACAAGGGTTACAGCATACACCTCGTACCGATTCATGGCGTCGATATCGGCGCTCATGCGAGCTTGAGCAACCTTCATCTCTTCCATTATGTATTGCTCAACGAAATCGGCGCTAGCCATTGATCCTCACAGCTTCCCCATCACGTCGCCACGAAAACCGTAGATGGTCTTCTTCCCCGCGAGCGCAACGAGCTGGATGTCGCGGGTCTGGCCGGGTTCGAAGCGGACGGCGGTGCCGGCGGCGATGTCGAGGCGCATGCCGCGGGCTTTCTTGCGGTCGAATTTCAGCGCCGGGTTGGTCTCGAAGAAATGGTAGTGCGAGCCGACCTGGATCGGGCGATCGCCGGTGTTGGCGACCGTCAAGGTCACGGTCTTGCGGCCGGCATTGAGTTCGATCTCGCCGTCCTGGATGAAGAGTTCGCCGGGGATCATTCTTCGCTCCTACCTGATCGGCTCGTGCACGGTGACGAGCTTGGTGCCGTCCGGAAATGTCGCCTCGACCTGGATGTCGTGGATCATCTCCGGAATTCCCGGCATCACCTGGTCGCGGGTCAGCACCTGCGCGCCTGATTGCATCAGCTCGGCGACGGTGCGGCCGTCGCGCGCGCCTTCGAGGATGAAGTCGGAGATGATCGCGATCGCCTCGGGGTGGTTGAGCTTGACACCGCGGTCCAGCCTGCGGCGGGCCACGATCGCCGCCATCGAGATCAGAAGCTTGTCCTTTTCGCGGGGAGACAGGTTCATGCGAAATCTCTTCCGTTCAACACTTCAATTCAACCAGAGCCGCGGCAGCGCCGCACCGGTGCGCGCCAGCACGGCCATCATGTCGGCGCGCAAGCGCGCCGCATCTTGGGCACAGAACCGCGCCATTGCAAATCCATTCCAGGCGGATATCCCGACCTCGCCGGAGAACGAGTCCGACGCCTCGCGGATGCGTTCGATCAGGGCCTCGTCGCCGGGCGCGATCAGGGCCGTGCCGATCGCCGCGCCGCCCTTGGCCATCGCGGACCGGCCAAGTTTTGCGCCGATATCGCCGTCGAGCCTGACGGTCTCGGCGAACACCAGCCTGCCGCCGCGACGCAGCCGCCAGCGGTCGACGAACTCGCCCTGCTCCATCCGCTCGCCCATGGCGGTGCGGCCGAACACGACGATCTCGCAAAGCAGGAGCGAGGCCGTGTCATCGAGCTCGATGTCGAAGCGACGATGGACCCGGGCGCGATCGAACAGGATCGTCTCCTGGGGCAGCCAGCCGAGATGCGCGCCTGCGCCCGCCTTCAAGGCAATATTGATCTGCGCCGCCGCGCCGGGCGCGCGATAAACCTTTTCGGCCGCAGCCGTGGTCATTGTCAGGCGCGAGCCCTCGGCCGCTGATATTTCGATCTCGAAGCGATCGCCGCCGGCAACGCCGCCCGCCGTGTTGACGAACACGCCGGACAGGCCCTGATCTTCCGGCGAGGGGAAGCGAACGCGGAGTGAACCGGACTCGTGCGAGGCACCGCGCCGCGTCACCCCGTCGCGGGCGTGCACGTCGAACCTGACGGCGCCGCGGGCGCGATTGGCCTCGAATACCGAAGATGTCGCCAAAGCGTCGCTGCGCATCCGTCTCCCCAGCCGGTCGCGGCAGGATTTTTCCGGCCTACAGCGCCATCTGGCGGCTGATTTCGGCCGGGTCGAGATTGGACCGATCGCAGGAGAACTTCACCGCGCCACGATCCATCACGGCAAAACTGTCGCCGAGTTCGCAGGCAAAGTCGAGATATTGTTCGACCAGCACGATGGCGATGTTGCCGAGGTTGCGCAGGTAGGAAATCGCGCGGCCGATGTCCTTGATGATCGATGGCTGGATGCCCTCGGTCGGCTCGTCGAGCAGGAGCAGTTTCGGCCGCATCACCAGCGCGCGCCCGATCGCAAGCTGCTGCTGCTGGCCGCCGGAGAGATCGCCGCCGCGCCGGCCGAGCATGGATTGCAGCACCGGGAACAGCGAGAACACGTCGTCCGGAATGTGCTTGTCCTCGCGCTTGAGCGGACCGAAGCCGGTCTTGAGGTTCTCCTCGACCGTCAGCAGCGGAAAGATCTCGCGGCCCTGCGGCACGAAGCCGATGCCCTTGCGGGCGCGCTCATAGGGCTTGAGCCCGGTGATGTCGCTGCCGTCGAGCACGATCGCGCCCGAGGAGATCGGGTACTGCCCGACCATGGCGCGGAGCAGCGAGGTCTTGCCGACGCCGTTGCGACCGAGCACGCAGGTGACCTTGCCGGGCTCTGCGGCAATGGAGACGCCTCGCAACGCCTGCGCGGCGCCGTAGAACAGGTTGATGTCCTTGACCTCAAGCATTGCTCAGCGCCCCAGATAGACTTCGATGACCCGCTCGTTGGACGAGACCTGGTCGATGGCTCCTTCCGCGAGCACCGTGCCTTCGTGCAGGCAGGTCACCTTGACGCCGAGCTCGCGCACGAACGTCATGTCGTGCTCGACCACCATCACGGTGTGGGTCTTGTTGATCTCTTTCAGCAGCTCAGCCGTGAGATGCGTCTCGACGTCGGTCATCCCCGCGACGGGCTCGTCGACGAGGAGGAGCTTCGGGTCCTGCGCCAGCAGCATGCCGATCTCGAGCCACTGCTTCTGGCCGTGGCTGAGGCTGCCGGCGAGGCGGTCGCGGGCATCGGTGAGGCGGATCGTCTCCAGCACCTTGTCGATGCGCTCCGATTCCGGCTTGCTGCCGCGCCAGAACAGCGTGCCGCGGACCGAGTGGTCGACATTGAGCGCGAGCAGGAGGTTGTCCTGCACGGTCTGGCTCTCGAACACGGTCGGCTTCTGGAATTTGCGGCCGATACCGAGCTCGGCGATGCGGGTCTCGTCGAGGCGCGTCAGATCGGTGACGCCGTCAAACAGCACCGTGCCCTCGTCGGGCTTGGTCTTGCCGGTGATGATGTCCATCATCGTGGTCTTGCCGGCGCCGTTCGGGCCGATGATGGCCCTCATCTCGCCGGGCGCGAGCGTCAGCGACAGATTGTTGATGGCGTGGAAGCCGTCGAACGAGACGTGTACGCCGTCGAGATAGAGCATGGCGGACGTTGCGCGGGTATCCATGACGTTCATGACCGCTACTCCGCCATCTTCGGTTCAGTGACGCCGTCTTCGGCCGCAGCGCTCGCCGAGATCGCCGCGGTGCGCTTCTCCTTCGACTGATCCCACCATGCATTGAAGGTGCCGACGATACCCTTGGGCAGCAGCAGCGTCACCAGGATGAACAGCGCGCCCAGCATGAACAGCCAGTACGGCGCGAGCATTCCCGAGGTGAAGAGCGTTTTTGCGTAGTTGACCACGACGGCGCCGAGCGCGGCGCCGACCAGCGTACCGCGGCCGCCGACCGCGACCCAGATCACCGCCTCGATCGAATTGCCCGGGGCGAACTCGGACGGATTGATGATGCCGACCTGCGGCACGTAGAGCGCGCCGGCGACGCCGGCCATGCAGGCCGAGAGTGTGAACACGAACAGCTTGTAGGATTCGACGCGGTAGCCGAGGAACCGGCTGCGTGATTCCGCATCGCGGATCGCGATCAGCACCTTGCCTAGCTTGGAGGACACGACGGAGCGGCAGATCAGGAAGGCGACAATCAGCGCCAGGCAGCTCAATGCGAACAGGGCTGCGCGGGTGCCCTCGGCCTGAACGTTGAAGCCGAGGATGTCCTTGAAGTCGGTCAGGCCGTTGTTGCCGCCGAAGCCGAAATCGTTGCGGAAGAAGGCGAGCAGCAGCGCATAGGTCATCGCCTGCGTGATGATGGAGAGATACACGCCGGTGACACGGGAGCGGAAGGCGAGCCAGCCGAAGCAGAACGCAAGCAGGCCCGGCACGACCAGCACCATCAGCGCCGCAAACCAGAACATGTCGAAGCCATACCAGTACCAGGGCAGCTTCGAATAGTTCAGGAACACCATGAAGTCGGGCAGGAGCGGATTGCCGTAGACGCCGCGGGTGCCGATCTGCCGCATCAGATACATGCCCATCGCGTAGCCGCCGAGCGCGAAGAACGCGCCATGGCCGAGCGAGAGGATGCCGCAATAGCCCCAGATCAAATCGATCGAAAGCGCCAGGATGGCGTAGCAGACATATTTGCCCCAGAGCGCGACCAGATAGGTCGGCACCTGCAGGAACGAGCCCGCGGGCAGCAGCAGGTTGGAGAGCGGGATGAGGATACCGCAGGCCGCGACGACGGCGAGGAAGATCGTCGCGCTGCGGTCCAGCGATCGCGTCAGCATGTGAGGGGTCATGCTTCCACCGCACGGCCCTTGAGCGCGAACAGGCCGCGCGGCCGCTTTTGAATGAACAGGATGATGAGAACGAGGATCGCGATCTTGCCGAGCACGGCACCGGCAACCGGCTCCAGGAACTTGTTGGCGATGCCGAGCGTGAAGGCGCCGACCAGCGTGCCCCAGAGATTGCCGACGCCGCCGAACACCACGACCATGAAACTGTCGATGATGTAGCTCTGGCCGAGATTGGGACTGACATTGTCGATCTGCGACAGCGCCACGCCGGCGATGCCGGCAATGCCCGAACCGAGGCCGAAGGTCAGCGCGTCGACGCGCGAGGTCGCGATGCCCATCGAGGCCGCCATGCGGCGGTTCTGCGTCACCGCGCGCATCTCCAGGCCGAGCGCGGTGTAGCGCAGCATCGCCAGCAAAATCGCGAAGACGGCGAGGGTGAAGACGAGAATCCAGAGCCGGTTATAGGTGATGGTGATCTGGCCGAGTTCGAAGGCGCCGCTCATCCAGGAGGGGTTGCCGACCTCGCGATTGGTCGGGCCGAACATGGTGCGCACCGCCTGCTGGAGCACCAGCGACAGGCCCCAGGTCGCCAGCAGCGTCTCCAGCGGCCGGCCGTAGAGGAAGCGAATGATGCTGCGCTCGATCAGCACGCCGATCGCGCCGGCGACGAGGAAGGCGAGCGGCACCGCGATCAGCAGCGAATAGTCGAACAATGCGGGATAACGGGTGCGGATCACCTCCTGCACCACGAAGGTGGTGTAGGCCCCTAACATCACCATCTCGCCATGGGCCATGTTGATGACGCCCATCACGCCGAAGGTGATGGCGAGCCCGATCGCGGCCAGCAGCAGCACCGAGCCGAGCGAGAGGCCGTACCATGCATTCTGCACGCCGGACCAGACCGCAAGCGAAGACTGGATCGAGCCGATCGCGCTTGCGGCAGCCTTGGTCACCGAGGCCGGCTGGTCGCCCATGCCGGTGAGCAGCGCCAGCGCCTCCTGGTCGCCGCGCGTCTTGAGGGTGGCGACGGCCTCGAGCTTCTCGACCTCGGTGGCATCAGACTTGAACAGCAGGATGGCCGCGCGGGCGTCGCCGAGCGCGGCCTTGACGGATTTGTTGGTTTCCTTGGCGAGCGCGCCATCGACCGCCTCGAGCGCCGTCTCCTCATGCGACTTGAAGACGGATTGCGCGGCCTGGAGGCGCGTCCCGATTTCCGGCGACTGGAGCGTCAGGCTGCCGATGGCGGCATCAACGCTGCGACGCAGGCGGTTGTTGAGGCGCACTGCGCTGGCACTGTCGGGCACGCTGGCGACGGGCTCGCCGGTTGCGGCATCGATCGACTTGCCGTCGGCACCGGTGACGTACACTTTCTTGCTGTCGGGATCGGCCATGAGGCGGCCGTCCTGGAGCGCGCTGATGATGGGGAAGGCCAGCTTGTTGCCGCTGCTCGCGACCACGCCGATCGCCTCTTCCGTGTCGGAATAATCATCGTTGGCGAATTTGGCGACCGCATCCTCGAACGGACCGGCAAAGGCCGGCAGTGCGAACGCGATCAGGAACAGCGAAAGGACAAAGGTGCAGAGACGGGCGGACAAATTGGTTGGCACTGTGAATCACCCCGGCAGACGTGGGGAGAAGGCGGCGGAATAGCCGCCTCCTCCCATCGTGCGATAAGCCTTCAGATCCGGATCAGGAGCCGGAGCCGAGGCACTTGTTGGTCTTGGTGTTGAAGTTGCCGCACTTCTTGCCGACCCAGTCGCCGACCAGGTCCTTGGAGCCGTCGAGCTCCTTCGACCAGGCGTCGCCCGCGACAAGACCCGGGGTTTTCCAGACCACGTCGAACTGACCGTTCGCCTTGATCTCGCCGATGAACACCGGCTTGGTGATGTGGTGGTTCGGAAGCATCTTGGAGGTGCCGCCGGTCAGGTTCTTGGCTTCGATGCCCGGGAGAGCGTCGATCACCTTGTCCGGATCGGTCGACTTCACCTTCTCGACCGCCTTGACCCACATGTCGAAGCCGATCACGTGCGCTTCCATCGGATCGTTGGTCACGCGCTTCGGATTCTTGGTGTAGGCCTGCCACGCCTTGATGAACTTCTCGTTCTCCGGCGACTTGATCGACTGGAAGTAGTTCCAGGCGGCGAGATGGCCGAGCAGCGGCTTGGTGTCGATGCCGGCGAGCTCTTCCTCACCCACCGAGAACGCGACCACCGGGATGTCCTTGGCCTTGATGCCCTGGTTGCCGAGCTCCTTGTAGAAGGGAACGTTGGCGTCGCCGTTGATGGTCGAGACCACCGCGGTCTTCTTGCCGGCCGAGCCGAACTTCTTGATGTCGGCCACGATCGTCTGCCAGTCGGAATGACCGAACGGCGTGTAGTTGATCATGATGTCTTCCTGGGCGACACCCTTCGACTTCAGATAGGCTTCCAGGATCTTGTTGGTGGTGCGCGGATAGACGTAGTCGGTGCCCGCGAGCACCCAGCGCTTCACCTTCTCGTCCTTCATCAGATAGTCGACGGCGGGGATCGCCTGCTGGTTCGGCGCAGCACCGGTGTAGAACACGTTACGCTCGGACTCTTCGCCCTCGTACTGCACGGGGTAGAACAGGATGTTGTTCAGCTCCTTGAACACCGGGAGCACCGACTTGCGCGACACCGAGGTCCAGCAGCCGAACACGACCGAGACCTTGTCCTTGGTGATCAACTCGCGGGCCTTTTCGGCGAACAGCGGCCAGTTCGAGGCGGGATCGACGACGACGGCTTCGAGCTTCTTGCCGAGCACGCCGCCCTTCTTGTTCTGCTCGTCGATCAGGAAGAGGATGGTGTCCTTCAGCGTGGTTTCGCTGATGGCCATGGTGCCGGAGAGAGAATGAAGGACGCCGACCTTGATGGTGTCGTCCGCGGCCTTTGCGCCGGTCAATGAAGCCAGACCGAGCATCAGTCCGGCGGTCGCGGCGAGCACGCCGCGGCGGCTAAATGACGCCGCTATATCGTGTGTGGATTTGCTAAGCATGTTTGTATCATCTCCCTGACGCAGACGTGAAAAAGACGCTGCGAAACGGCCCCACGGCCGCCTGCGATTAACGGAATCGCAAGAACCATGCCATGGGCGCGGGCCACGATAAGCCTTTGTCTCCATTACGAAATCTGGCAGAAATCAAAGTTTCGCCACGGTCTCATTGCCCAAAGCTTGGGCGAATAAAATGGACACCAATGCGGCACACAGGCCATTTTTTGAGCAAAATGGCACCTCTGTCTAAATTTCCGGCACAACTATTTCTGCACCGCAAACGCCGTTTGGGGCGAACTTGCCTTGAAAGCGCCCCTTCGATGTTCCATATGAGTGTCCGAGACCTCTTGCGAATCAAGGGGTCGTTGCGAGCCGCGTGTTCTTAAGCCCCTCCGGGCCTCTGGCTTGCCCCATATCTCCCAAGCCATCGACACCCCAAACACGCAGGTGTCTTCTCGACACCCTTTTGCGCGCGCCGCGCCGAATGCGCCGGGCGCCCGCTTTTGACATGGAAAGAACCCCTCTTTTGACTTCGTTTCAGGACTTCGGCCTCGCCGAACCGATCGCACGTGCTCTCGCCGAAGAGAATTACGTCACCCCAACCCCCATCCAGGCCCAGACCATTCCCACGGCGCTGACCGGCCGCGACGTCGTCGGCATCGCCCAGACCGGCACCGGCAAGACCGCGTCCTTCGCGCTGCCGATCCTGCATCGCCTGCTCGAAAACCGCATCAAGCCGCAGCCCAAGACCTGCCGCGTCCTGGTGCTCTCGCCGACCCGCGAACTATCCGGCCAGATCCTCGACAGCTTCAATGCCTATGGCCGCCACATCCGCCTGTCCTCGACCCTCGCCATCGGCGGCGTGCCGATGGGCCGCCAGGTTCGCGCGCTGATGCCGGGCGTCGACGTTCTCGTCGCCACCCCCGGCCGCCTGCTCGACCTCGTGCAGAGCAACGGGCTGAAGCTTGGAAGCGTCGAATTCCTCGTGCTCGACGAAGCCGACCGCATGCTAGACATGGGCTTCATCAACGACATCCGGAAGATCGTCGCCAAGCTGCCGATCAGGCGGCAGACGCTGTTCTTCTCGGCCACCATGCCGAAGGACATCGCCGAACTCGCGGACGCCATGCTGCGCGATCCCGCCCGCGTCGCGGTGACCCCGGTCTCCTCGACCGCGGAGCGGATCAACCAGCGCATCATCCAGGTCGACTTCTCCGCCAAGCCGGCGTTCCTCGCCAAGCTCCTGAAGCAGGAGCAGGTCAACCGCGCGCTGGTCTTCACCCGCACCAAGCACGGCGCCGACAAGGTCGTGAAGACGCTCGAGAAGGCCGGCATTGCCGCCAGCGCCATCCACGGCAACAAGTCGCAGAACCATCGCGAGCGCACGCTGGCACAATTCCGCTCCGGTGAAATCCGCACGCTGGTCGCCACCGACATCGCCGCCCGCGGCATCGATGTCGACGGCATTACCCACGTCATCAATTTCGACCTGCCCAACGTGCCCGAGACCTATGTGCACCGCATCGGCCGCACTGCACGCGCCGGCGCCGAGGGCACCGCGATCTCGCTGGTCGCCGGTGGCGAGGAGTTCGCCTATCTCCGCGACATCGAGCGGCTGATCAAGGTGGCACTGCCGCGCGAGGATCTCCGCACCGACGCCGGCCGCCGCGATGCGGGCCCTCCCCCGCAGCAGCAGCGACAGGGCCGCCCCGGCCGCCCGGGCCAGCGTCCGCAAGGTGCGCGTCACGGTGACGGACGACGGACCGACGAAAGGCATGCCGACGGACGTCACCACAGCGCCGGCAAGCAGGGCGAAGGACGGCCCGGCGAAAGCCGGCATGGCGACGCGCGCCATGTTGACGGACGGCCCGGCAACGCCTCGAAGGGCTCTCGCCGCCGCCGCTCCGGCGCTAATAATACGGGACATTCGCAAACCGAACGGTCGGAACAGCGTCCCGCGCATAGCGCTGGCAAGCCTGATGGGATACAAGGCGTTGCCTTTTTGCGCCGCGAGAGTCGGCCGATTGGCCAACCGACCCGCAAACCCCATTCGCACTAGCCGTCCCCGACCTGGAGATATCAATGGCTAAGGAAGAGCTGATCCAGTTCGAAGGACTGGTCACCGAAATCCTCCCCGACGCGCGCTACCGCGTGCAGCTCGATGCCGGACACGAGATCGTCGCCTACACTGCTGGCAAGATGAAGAAGAACCGCATCAAGACGCTCGCGGGCGACCGCGTGACGGTGGAGATGTCGCCCTATGACCTCGAGAAGGGCCGGCTGATTTTCCGCCACAAGGACGAACGCCCCAGTGGCGTGGGTGGCCCCCCTCGTCCGGGGCAGCGGGGTGGCCAGTTCCGCCGCCGCTGATCCACTTCCAGCGCGTCGGTGACGGAAGTAGAATTCTGACCTGTATGCTGATCCGTCGCGTATATCGCGGCGGATCAAAAAATCGTGCGCGTCAGGATTGTTTCGAGCCCCTGTTTCCCATAAAATAAGCTAATCGATTTTCGGCCGGACGACATTAGCATCCACCGGTACAGCCGGTTCAGACACGCTGACGACCCTTCCAAAAATTCGATCTAACCTGCCTGCGCAAGCGGGCTCTGACATTGTGTATTTGAGAAGGGACTACCCCATGAGCATGGGAACCGTGAAGTGGTTTAACGCGACCAAGGGCTTCGGCTTCATCCAGCCCGACGATGGCGGCCAGGACGTCTTCGTTCACATCAGTGCCGTCGAGCGCGCCGGTCTCGGCACGCTGCGCGAAGGCCAGAAGCTCTCCTACGAGATCGTGGCCGATCGTCGTTCCGGCAAGTCGGCAGCGGACAACCTTCGCTCCGCCGGCTGAGCCGTCGGAACGCAAAGGCTGCGCGTCACGCACGGCCTTTGGGACCTTCGCCCGATCGGCTGAGGCCAGCAAGCAAAACGAAAAGGCCGTGCGCGACGCACGGCCTTTTTCATGTCCAAAGCGGCGCGTGCGCTCAGTAGGTCGTGCAGGCCGTATCCGGGCTGTAATACACGCACGTGGACTGGCGCGGGCGCGTATAGGCGACGTCGCTCAGCGTGATCGCGTTCTTCAGCACATAGCCCACCGACGGCGTGTAGGTGTAGCTGACCTCGCTGAAGATCAGATAGGTGCCGCCGATCGCAAGCGTCGTGGGAATCGTGACCAGGGACTTCTGCGTCCGCGGCACCGATCCCTTGCTCCATTGCACGTGCGCCAGCAAGGTCGAGGGATCGACATAGAGTTCGGTGATCGTCGCCGACACCGTGGCGGTGGCATAGGGCGTCATGATGCCGGTCGAGGCGGCGAAGAAATTGGTCATGTCGGTGTCGCCGACCGAGGTCGACTGCGAGGTAAGGTCCGACAGCGTCCGCGCCATCAGCGTCACCTTGCGATCGATCGCCACCGCCGAGGAAAACTCGACCGTGCCGAAGAACATCACCAGCATCAGCGGCACGATCACCGCGAATTCGGTGGCCGCAAGGCCTCTGCCGTCGGCAAGGAATTCGTACGCGCTAAGACGCGTCGCCCGCCAGAATTTCGCAATCGCCTGCATCGCCCGATCCGTTGTCCTATTCCCTGAGCATGATCTTCTCGGAAAACCGCTGCATACTTTCCCGGATCACGCTCTAGTAAGGCTCGTTCTTGAACGCGGCCGTAGCCACCAGCAGCCGCTTGTTGCCGGTGAGATTTGAGATGTTGTAACCGAGCCCGGTGACGAACAGCGGCCACTGGTAGAACAGCCGCACCACCACGATGTCGCCCGCATTGCCCGGGCTGTAGCCCATGCTCGTGTCGAAATTTCCCGAACCGTTGATGTGGCTCGACAGCGTCACCGCCGAGAATGACGAGAAGCTCGTGACGTCGACATAGAGACTGTTGCAGTCGAACAGCGCCGGGATCTGGCTGCAGACATAGGTCTTGAACGTCGTCTGCGTGCAGGGCGTGCTGACGCCGGACACCGCGCAGGCCGTCACCGAACCCGATTGCGCCTGGCCGGTCAGCACCACGCGCGCGGAATTCTGCGTGATGGTCTCGAGCACCTGGCTCGCGAAGAACATGATCGCCGTCTCGATGATGGCGAACAGCAGCGCAAAGAAGATCGGCGCGACCAGCGCGAACTCGACGGCGGCGGAGCCGCGGCGGCTGCCGCGAAACCGGCGAAGCGCTTTCCGGAGCGTGAACCTCGAAGGTGCAGGCGATGGCATCGCGTCAAATTCCCCGGTAGCGGCGGTCATCTGCCCAGTTCAATAGCGGAAACTGATTGTTTAAGTGTTTCAGGCGATCCGCACCCGCCGGACCGCACCGTCAAGGACGCGTTAACCAAGAACGATCCCGGGGGCGCCGCGCAAAAGGCCCGCGCCAGAGGCGCGCCGCGAGGGGCGCTCCTGCTCGCACATGTAGCGTGACCGGGACGGATCGTACGATCCGCCCCGGGCAAGCCCGCCGTTGATCTCGCTAGTTGGGTTTGGCGCCCGCACCGGCATTGCCGCTGGCAGTGCTGCTCAGCGAACCGGCCTGGCTCATCGTGGTGTTGAAGAAATTGTCGCTGTCGCCCAGCGTCACGCGGCGCTGGCAAATCGGCAGGCAGCTGTAGGACTCGCGCTCGACCCCGCGATAGACCGTGACCAGCCGGTCGGACGGACCTTCGACCTGGATCTGGCGGTCGACCAGGATCTCGCCGCTCCGGTCGAGTGCGATGAAATTGGTGGCGCCGTAGCCCTTCCCGGTCACGACGATCATGCCGCCGGGCTGGAGCGTGACGTCGGCGATCAGGGGATTGCCGACCACGATGGTCGCCACCTTGCCGGGCAGCCGGACCAGCTTGGCCTGGTCGACATTGACGGCGATGGTCTCGGCGGAGGATTCGGCAAGGCCAGCAGCCGGCGATGCCAGCACCGCGGCGGCAACCAGAAGACAGACGCGCGCATGATGGCGCAGTACTTGTTTACGCATACTCTTACCCCCGGGACGTCACAAACCGGCAGAAGCAGATACGGCGGAGCCGGTGCCCGACCCCGCTAACCTGCCCTCAATTCGTGAACGTTCCGCAAATTCGCCGACTATTGTTTGAACGGACTGGCGTATTCCGGATCATTCTCTAGCGGCGGAACGGATAGGCGAGCTGGCCCGCGATTTCCTTCGGCATGGTCGCTTCGTCCTTGCCGTAATCCTGCGGCAGTTTCCCCTCCGGCATGCGGAAGGTGCCGAACAGCACGTCCCAGATCGGGAACGTCCCGGCAAAATTGGTGTCGCCGCCCTCTTCGAGCGAGGTGTGGTGCCAGCGGTGGAATACCGGCGTCGCCAGCACATAACGGAACGGCCCGAAGGTCCAGTTCAGGTTGGCGTGCACGAAGGCCGAGTGGAAGGTCGTGAACGGGGCGATCCAGACCATCGCGTTCGGCGAGATGCCGGCCATCAGCAGCACGACGTCGACCCCGATCGTGCCGAGCACGAGATTGACGGGATGGAAACGGGCCGCCGAGATCCAGCTGATCTCCTCCGAGGAGTGATGGATCGCGTGGTACTTCCAGAACCCGCCACCGTGGAACAGCCGGTGCAGCCAGTACAGCATGAAATCGGACAGGACCAGGAACAGCACGGCCTGCATCCAGAGCGGCAATTGCGCCAGCGGGCCGTGGCCATTGTCGTAGAAGGCGATGAGATCGTCGGCGTCATGGATGTTGAAGACGAGGCTCGCACCGACGATCAGGAGTCCGATCCGCATGGTGCGGGCGAACACCGGAACGAAGAACCAGTAGCAGATGTCGGTGACGATCTCCCGCTTGCGCCACCACGGCACTCCGGGATTGCAGGCCCAGAAATGCTCGAGCGCCGTGAAGATCAGCGCGAGCACGAACGTCACGGGGACCACCTTCACGATGGTCTCGCCGAGCATCAGGGCGACTTGCATGGGCAGGCTCGACATCGTCGCCTCTCTTCACCAATAGCTGAATGCTATGCCTACTCCGTGAAATTTAAGGGAGGATGAAGCCGGCACTGCGCTTGCGGCCGATCCGGAACCGAACCGAATTGCTGCCGGCGCCTTAAGGCGAAATTCACTCTGGGCAAAAGCATCGCGCAGGAAGCGGCTTTGCACGATCGAATTAACTCTACCGAAAGAGCTCGGCTCTCATGGTCATCGCGTCAAAGACAGCGCCGAACGAGGCGATCCAACCCAGATGGAGTTTTGTTCATGAAGAACCTGATTGCGCGTTTCGCCAAGGATGAATCCGGCGCCACCGCCATCGAATACGGCCTGATCGCCGCCGGCATCGCGCTGGCCATCATCACCGTCGTCAACAACCTCGGCACCACGCTGAACGCCAAGTTCGGCTCGATCAGCAGCTCGCTGAAGTAAGCGAACGGCCAACGACGGCAAAAGCCCCGGACCTCCGGGGCCTTTGTTTTTTGAGTGCGGCGAGTTCCAGTGGCGTTACCCAGGTACAGATTCGATGCCGCGATTGCGGCGCGCGAGGCCGAGACGGCACAGGCCGGCTCGCCGGCCTACTGGGTCTGCCTTGCCCTGCTGCTTGCGACGCTCGCGCTCACTGCGCGCATTGCCAGCCTCTGGTAAGCACGCCTCTCGCGGGTTCCGCCTGCCGGGCCACGGCCGCCGTTTTCGGTTTGTTTAGCACTGCCGGCTAGCATCGCCCGACGCCGGATCCTGCGGCGAACCCCAGATCAAGACCGAGCTCAAGACGCAGCCCATGATCCTCGACCTTGCGCGCCTTCTGCTGTTCCCGGCCCTGATGGCCTTCGCCGCCGCGAGCGATCTCTTCACGATGACCATCTCGAACCGCGTGTCGCTGGCACTGGTCGCAGGCTTCTTCGTGCTCGCGCTCGCCGGTGGCATGGCACCTTACGAGATGCTCGGTCATGTCGGCGCTGGTGCGCTGCTCCTGGTGGTGGCCTTCGGCTGCTTTGCGATGGGCTGGATGGGCGGCGGCGACGCCAAGGTCGCGGCTTCTGTCGCGCTCTGGTTCGGCTTCGCCCAACTGATGGATTTCCTGCTCTACGCCTCGCTGTTCGGCGGAGCGCTGACGCTGCTCCTGCTCCAGTTCCGGCAATGGCCGTTGCCTTACGGGCTGGCGGGCCAGGCCTGGCTGGCACGGCTGCACGACAAGGAGAGCGGCATCCCTTACGGCATCGCGCTCACGCTTGGCGCGCTGATGGTCTATCCGGAGACCGAATGGGTGAAGGCGATCGACCTCGCCCACCTCGCACTGCGCTGAACACACCGGGTCAACCCGGCGTTAAGGCGATTTAGATACGCCTCATTAACCATGCTTTGACGAATAGCTGGTCAACTGCCGATTACGGCGGCGGCAGCGTCGCGGCGTTTTGTGGAAAGTGAAGCGTATGAATAGGGCACGCATAGTCGTCCTGACGGTCGCCATCTGCGCCGGCGGCATCGCCGCGTATCTGGCGAGCGGCTCGGACTCTGCGCCGCCTCCGGCAGCTCCGGTCGCGCAGCTTCCCACCGTCGACGTGCTGGTCGCCAAGAACGACATCGGCCTCGGCCAGACCGTCAAGCCGGAAGACGTGCAATGGCAGACCTGGCCGTCCGCGACCGCCAGCACCACCTTCATCCGCCGCAACGAGCGTCCCGAGGGCGCGACCCAGGTGACCGGTTCGATCGCCCGCTCCCCCTTCATCCAGGGTGAGCCGATCCGCGACCAGAAGCTGGTCAAGGCCGAGGGCTCCGGCTTCATGGCGGCGATCCTGCCGACCGGCATGCGCGCGATCTCGACCGAAATTTCGCCGGAAACCGGCGCGGGCGGCTTCATCCTGCCCAACGACCGCGTCGACGTGCTTCTGACGCGACGCCTCAAGAATCCCGACCAGACCGCCGGCGCCCAGGACGTCGTGACGTCCGAAATCATCCTCGCCAATGTACGCGTGCTCGCGATCGACCAGGCCCCGAAGGAGAAGGACGGCCAGAACGCGGTGGTCGGCAAGACCGTCACGCTCGAGCTCAATCCCACGCAGACCGCGACGCTGTCCGCAGCCCGCCAGAGCGGCACGCTGTCGCTGGCGCTGCGCAGCATCGTCGACGTCAAGCTGAGCGAGATCACGCTCGATGATTCCGCGCAGAAGCGCGATGGCGTTTCGATCATTCGCTACGGCATCCCAAGCTCGACGGCGAAGGCACGATGAGGACTGTCGATATGAAATGCAGGGCAGATTTGGCGACGATGCGAACCTCAACGGTCCGCGCCCTGTCGTTTTCGGCCGCCTTCGCGCTGGCGCTCAACCCGGTGCTCACCCCCGCGGTCGCCGCCGATTACCGCCCCGTGGCGCCGGCTGCGGCCGACGGCCAGATGAACGCGCGCTTCCTCTCGCTCGGCATCGGCAAGTCGATCGTGATCGACCTGCCGCGGGACATCAAGGACGTGCTTGTCGCCGATCCCAAGATCGCCAATGCGGTGGTGCGCTCGTCGCAGCGCGCCTACATCATCGGCGCCGCGGTGGGCCAGACCAATATCGTGTTCTTCGATGCCGCGGGACAGCAGATCGCGGCCTATGACATCGCGGTCAAGCGCGATCTCAATGGCCTGCGGGCGGCGCTGAAGCAGGTGCTCCCCAATGCCGACATCCAGATCGACGGTCTCGGCGACGGCGTCGTCCTGACCGGCACGGCAGCGAACCCGCTGGAAGCGCAGCAGGCCAACGATCTCGCCGCGCGCCTCACCGGCGGCCCCGAGAAGGTGGTGAACTCGATCGTCGTCCGCGGCCGCGACCAGGTCATGCTGAAGGTGACGGTCGCCGAAGTGGCGCGCACCATCGTCAAGCAGCTCGGCATCGACCTCACTGCGAACCTGAATTACGGCACCTCGGTGGTGAGCTTCACCAACTCGAACCCGTTCACGGCCCTTGGCCACAATCTCGTGGACGGCAACAGCCTGACCACGAAGTTCGGCTCCACGCCGTCGGTGCAGGCGACCCTGCGCGCGATGGAGACCGCGGGCGTGATCCGGACGCTGGCCGAGCCGAACCTGACCGCGATCTCCGGTGAGTCCGCGACCTTCATCGCCGGCGGCGAATTCCCGGTGCCGGCCGGCTATGCGTGCGATCCCACCACGCATGTCTGTACCACCCAGATCAGCTTCAAGAAGTTCGGCATCTCGCTCAACTTCACCCCCGTGGTGCTGAGCGAGGGCAAGATCAGCCTGCGCGTGATGACCGAAGTCTCGGAACTGTCGAATGAGAATGCGATCACGCTGTCGCAGGCCGTGACCTCGACCTCGGTGAACTCGCTGACGGTGCCCTCGATCAAGACCCGCCGCGCCGAGACCTCGCTGGAAATTCCCTCCGGCGGCGCGATGGCGATGGCCGGCCTGATCCAGCAGCAGACCAAGCAGGCGATCAGCGGACTACCGGGACTGATGCAGCTCCCGGTCCTCGGCACGCTGTTCCGCAGCCGCGACTTCGTCAACAACGCGACCGAGCTGGTCGTGATCGTGACCCCTTATGTCGTCCGCGCGGTCGCGCCAAAAGACCTCTCGCGCCCGGATGACGGCTTCGCTCCGCCTGCTGATCCGCAGGCCGAGCTGATCGGCAACATCAACCGCATCTACGGCGTGCCCGGCAAGACCGAGCCGGCACGCAATTACCGCGGCACCTACGGCTTTATCACCGACTGAAGCGGAACGGGGACTTCGTTATGACCACAAGACCACCCCAAATTCGCAAACGCGCCATCGGCTTCGGTGGCGCGCTGGTCGGCATCGCGCTTGCGCTCGGCGGGTGCCAGCACGACGAGGTGACCACCGCCTCGATTCCCGATGACTACAAGCAGCGCCATCCGATCGCGATCGAAGAGCAGAACCGCTCGATCGTCGTTTTCGTCGGCCACGCCCGCGGCGGATTGTCCGCCGCCCAGCGCGCCGACGTGATGGGTGTCGCGTCGGCCTGGCTGCACGAGGGCACCGGCGCGATCCGTATCGACGCGCCGTCCGGCACGCCGAATGCGCGCCCGGTCGCGGAAACGCTGCGCGAGATCCAGTCGATGCTGGCGGCCGCGGGCGTGCCGCCGCGCGGCATCAATGTTCGTCCCTATCAGCCGGAAGACAAGCGCTTCCTGCCGCCGATCCGGCTGACCTATTCCAGGATCGCCGCGGTGGCCGGTCCCTGCGGCCTGTGGCCGGAGGACCTCGGCCCCTCGATGAAGAACAAGAGCTGGTTCGAGAACAAGGAATATTACAATTACGGCTGCGCCTATCAGCGCAACATGGCGGCCATGGTCGACAATCCGTCGGACCTCGAGCAGCCGAGGCCTGAAACGCCGTCCTACACGGCGCGTCGCATCATGAGCCTCGAGAAGTATCGCAAGGGCACGACGACCGCGACCGCCTATCCCGAATCCGACAAGGCCAAACTCAGCGACACCGGCAAATGATCAGCTACGCTCGCCAGACTCAAGAAGAGCAGCCGGAGGCCTCTCTCCCGCCGGTCGAGGAGCATATTGCGCCCGCGCCGCGCGTGTCGGTCCAGGCCTTCTGCGAGACCGTGGAGACCGCTGCCGCGGTGCAGTCGGCCGGCGAGGATCGCCGCCTCGGCAAGGCTCACCTGAAGATCCAGATGGGCGGCATGGCGGCCGCGATCGAAGCCTATCGCTCGGCCCCCACGCCGAACGTGATCGTGCTCGAAAGCGACGGCCGCAACGACCTCCTGAGCGGCCTCGACCATCTCGCCACGGTCTGCGACGCCGGCACCCGCGTGGTCGTGATCGGCCGCATCAACGACGTCATGCTCTATCGCGAGCTGGTGCGCCGCGGCGTCAGCGACTACGTTCTCGCCCCGGTCGGCCCGATCGACGTCGTTCGCTCGATCTGCAATTTGTTCTCGGCGCCGGAAGCCAAGGCGGTCGGCCGCATCATCGCCGTGGTCGGCGCCAAGGGCGGCGTCGGCGCCTCCACCATCTCCCACAACGTGGCCTGGGCGATCGCGCGCGACCTCGCGATGGACGCGGTCGTCGCCGATCTCGACCTCGCCTTCGGCACCGCCGGGCTCGACTACAACCAGGACCCGCCGCAGGGCATTGCCGACGCCGTGTTCTCGCCCGATCGCGTCGACACCGCCTTCATCGACCGCCTGCTGTCGAAATGCACCGACCATCTCAGCCTGCTGGCGGCGCCGGCGACGCTCGACCGGGTCTATGATTTCGGCGCCGATGCCTTCGATGCCGTGTTCGACACGTTGCGCTCCACCATGCCCTGCATCGTGCTGGACATCCCGCACCAATGGTCGGGCTGGACCAAGCGGGCCCTGATCGGCGCGGACGACATCCTGATCGTGGCCGCGCCGGACCTTGCCAATTTGCGCAATACCAAGAACCTGTTCGATCTGCTGAAGGCCGCGCGGCCCAACGACCGGCCGCCGCTCTACTGCCTGAACCAGGTCGGGATCCCGAAGCGGCCCGAAATCGCCGCCACGGAGTTCGCCAAGGCGATCGAGAGCCAGCCGGTCGTCTCGATCCCGTTCGAGCCGCAGATCTTCGGCTCGGCGGCCAACAACGGCCAGATGATCGCGGAGATCTCCGCCAACCACAAATCGATCGAGATGTTCCTCCAGATCGCCCAGCGCCTGACCGGCCGCAGCGAGACGAAGAAACAAAAGTCGTCCCTGCTTTCACCCCTGATTGAGAAGTTGCGGGGAAAATAGGCCGCCGCATGGAGTCGTTAAGTGTTCGGTAAGCGTAGCGGAACAGACACCGATACTCGGGCTCCCAAGCCCGGCGCCGTGTCGCCAGAGCCTGTCCAGGCTCCGGCGCCGACGGTGTCGCGCGCGCCGCCCCCGCCGGCCGTCGCCTCGCCGCCGCTTGCCCCGGCGAAGCCCGCGCCGACCATGGAAACCCGCCGCTCGGACAATTACTACGAGGTCAAGGCCACCATCTTCGGTGCGCTGATCGAGGCCATCGACCTCGCCCAGCTCGCCAAGCTGGACTCCGAATCCGCGCGCGAGGAAATTCGCGACATCGTCAACGAGATCATCGCGATCAAGAACATCGTGATGTCGATCGCCGAGCAGGAAGAATTGCTCGACGACATCTGCAACGACGTGCTCGGCTACGGCCCGCTCGAGCCGCTGCTGTCGCGCGACGACATCGCCGATATCATGGTCAACGGCGCCAACACCGTCTTCATCGAAGTCAACGGCAAGATCCAGAAGACCGGCATCCGCTTTCGCGACAACCAGCAGCTGCTCAACATCTGCCAGCGCATCGTCAGCCAGGTCGGCCGGCGCGTCGACGAATCCTCGCCGATCTGCGACGCGCGCCTCGCCGACGGCTCCCGCGTCAACGCCATCGTGCCGCCGCTGTCGATCGACGGCCCCACGCTCACCATTCGTAAGTTCAAGAAGGACAAGCTGACGCTCGATCAGCTGGTCAAGTTCGGCGCGATCTCGCCTGAAGGCGCCGAGATCCTCCAGATCATCGGCCGCGTCCGCTGCAACGTGCTGATCTCCGGCGGTACCGGTTCGGGCAAGACCACGCTGCTGAACTGCCTGACCAACTATATCGAGCATGACGAGCGCGTCATCACCTGCGAGGACGCCGCCGAGCTCCAGCTCCAGCAGCCCCATGTGGTGCGGCTGGAAACCCGCCCGCCCAACATCGAGGGCGAGGGCCAGGTCACCATGCGCGAATTGGTGCGCAACTGCCTGCGTATGCGCCCCGAACGCATCATCGTCGGCGAGGTCCGCGGACCCGAGGCGTTCGACCTGCTCCAGGCCATGAACACCGGCCACGACGGCTCGATGGGCACGCTGCACGCCAACAACCCCCGCGAGGCGCTGTCGCGCTGCGAATCCATGATCACGATGGGCGGCTTTTCCCTTCCGTCGCGAACCATTCGCGAGATGATCTGCGCCTCGATCGACGTCATCGTCCAGGCCGCACGCCTGCGCGACGGCTCGCGCCGCATCACCCACATCACCGAGGTGATGGGCATGGAAGGCGACACCATCATCACCCAGGACATCTTCCTCTACGACATGGTCGGCGAGGACGCCAACGGCAAGATCATCGGCCGGCACCGCTCGACCGGCATCGGCCGCCCGAAGTTCTGGGAGCGCGCCCGCTATTACGGCGACGAGAAGCGCCTTGCCGCGGCGCTCGATGCCGCCGAAGTGGCGCCAAAGACGTGAGCAGGTCAGCGCCATGAACATGCAGGTCCTCGCCCTCGCCTTCCTTGCCACCGCCGCCGTCGGCGGCATCGCCTGGGTTTTCCTCTATCCGTTGCTGTCCGGACAGCAGAAGGCGGAAAGCCGCCGCGCCTCGATCTCGCGCGCCGACGCGCCTGCGGCCAAGCAGGCTGAAAAAAGCCAGCGATCGCGCCGCGAGCAGGTCGAGACCTCGCTCAAGGATCTCGAGGCACGGCGCCAGCAGGAGAAGAGCGTACCGCTCAACGTCCGCCTGTCGCAGGCCGGGCTCGACTGGACGGTGCAGAAATTCTGGATCGTGTCCGCCGTGGTGGCGGGCGTGTTTTTCGCGGGCGTCATGTTCGGCGGCGGCGGCCTGCTCGGCGCCGCAGGCCTCGCCTTTGCCGGCGGCCTCGGCCTGCCGCGCTGGGCGCTCGGTTATCTGAAGAAGCGTCGCGAAGCGAAGTTCCTGAAGGCGCTGCCGGACGCGGTCGACGTGATCGTCCGCGGCATCAAGGCGGGCCTGCCGCTGTTCGAATCGATCAAGGTGGTCGCGGCCGACGCGCCCGAACCCCTGCGCAGCGAGTTCCTGCAGATCATCGAGACGCAGGCGATCGGCATGCCGCTCGGCGAGGCCTGTACGCGGCTCTACGATCGCATGCCGCTGCCGGAAGCCAATTTCTTCGGCATCGTGGTGTCGATCCAGCAGAAGTCGGGCGGCAACCTCTCCGAAGCGCTCGGCAACCTCTCCAAGGTGCTGCGCGACCGCAAGAAGATGAAAGAGAAGATCCAGGCGATGTCGATGGAAGCCAAGGCCTCGGCCGGCATCATCGGCTCCCCCCCC
>NZ_AKIY01000049.1 GCF_000282615.1 Bradyrhizobium sp. YR681
CGCCAGCCACATCGGCTCGAAGGCGTCGATTGCCGCGCCGGTTCTTGCGGTGATCTCGGCGAGCAGCGTGTCCGGCGCTGACGGCGCGGCCTCGCTGTGCAGGATGACGTGCTCGACCGTGGGCAGGGAGCGACGAAGCTCGGCTACGACGTCCTTGCGGTCGTGCCGGCGGCCGGCATAGGTGACGGCATCGCAGGCGATCAGCACCTTCGGCTCGATCTGCTTGAAGCGGTCGATCACGGCGGGCGCCGCCATGTCGGGCGCACAGACGCTCCAGACCGCGCCGATGCTGGCGCTGGCGAGAAACGCGATGATGGTCTCGGGGATGTTGGGCAGGTACGCCGCGACGCGGTCGCCGGGCTTGATGCCCTGGTCCTTCAGATGCAGCGCGAGCGCGGCCGCCTTGCGCCGCAGTTCCGGCCAGCTCGTCTCCGTGAGCTTGCCGTCCTCGCCGCAACTGACAATGGCGGGCAGGCCGGCGGCATCGGCCGCATCGACATGCCGGAACACCTGTCGCGCATAATTTACCTGCGCGCCGGGAAACCAGACCGCACCCGGCATCTTGCGCTCGGTGATCACGGCCGCAAACGGCGTCGGCGATTGCAGATCGTAATAGTCCCAGATGCTGCGCCAGAATGCATCGAGATCGCGGACCGACCATTGCCGCATATCTTCGTAGCTCGCGAAAGTGAGGCCGCGCTGGGTGGCGAGCCAGTTGCGGTAGAGGGCGATCTGGGGAACGAAGCGAGCGGTCATTGCGTGTCGGCTTTTATTGCGGGGGAGGGGAGCTTAGCCGGTGCCGCAGCCGAGCAGAAGCTGCAGTTCGCGCGGGTCGCGATGGCGAGGCATCTACCGCGGGCAGGCCTTGATCCGTTCGACCTGCTGGATGTCGTTGACCAACTGCCGGTCCCGGGCGGACAGGGGAACATCGACGATGTTGTCGTATTTGCACCCCGCATTGCCAAAGGACGCAATGGCGCGCGGCGTGCGGAAGCAGTAGCCGCCGGCTTTGAAAATGCTGTTCCGCTGCTGCCACAGCTGGTCGCAATTTTGCCCTGCCACGCTTTGAGGCCGATCGGTATCTCGCGCCGGCGCAGGATCGGCACGCTCCGGCTTGAGGATCAGAACGCTGATGTTGGTGCCGGGGACAAAGTTCGAGGCGCGGATCTCGAATTGGGTCGGACTTATTTTTCGAACGCCCTGTCCGCAGAAGCTGACGAGATTTTCCGGCGCGCCCTTGTCGACCACCAGGCGGAATTCCTTGATGGGGCCGGACCAGTTTGCCCCGGTCACCAGAATGTACTCCATGAAGTTCTGCTGCCAGTTCGAATTGGGCGAACGAACCATGGAGTTGAGAAAATCCTGGTCGACGCAGAAGCGATTGATCCCCTTCGATGGCTCGATCTGTAGGATCGACGGGTTGTCGAGGAACGCGGACGCCGGCATCGGCACTGTGCCGCCGACGCTCGGCAAATAGCGATGGGAGACGGAGATTTCCTGGCCGGCGGGAAATGTCTGCTGCCAGTGATATGTGGTCTTCAAGACCCACAATGGCGTCATGTTTCCATCGGCACGCGGCGCGTCCTCGATCAGGCCTTCGCGGATCAACCGATCCCAGGTCTCCTGGGATGGATAATCCTGCTTCTGTCCGGGTCGCGGCGCCAGCGGCACATTCAGCTTCTTCAGCGTTTCGGTCTTGTCGATTCCGTTCAGAAGCGCCTTGCGCTCGACTTGGGCTGCGACCGGTGAGCCGTTCACGGTTGTGCTGAAGCCGAGGATGTTTTCGGGATCGTTGGTCGGAATTGCAATGTCGGAGTCCATCCCGAACGAAATGTCGGGCATCGGGAAGGCGACTTGTGTGACGACGTCGCGGCCCGAATGGTTGAAGAACCTGTACTGGACCCGGATCTCGGTCGTCGAGATGAAGAGATCTTCCGATCGCATTTCGATATCGGGCGAGCGCGTGAAGATCAGGCCGCCCGTGGCGAGCTCGGCAGTGGAATCGTTGGCGCGAATGTGCGTTGGGGCAATCGTTGCGCCGATCAGAAGCAAGGCGCGGATCGTTCTTGGCAGCATCGGTCGCTTTCGGGGCACGAAAGAGGTCATTGATTCCAGCGGCAATCGTGTCGTGTACGGGCCGACAGTTGGAGGATCAAGTCCCGATCGACCCGATCTCCGTCCTATCCGATGTCGCCAGCGGGTGACACTGATCAATGAGCCTGGACGTTCGTCCGTGATGTTTCCCGGCCAAGCGGCCGCCGGAGCCGTCGCCTCGGCCTACCACTCGATGCCGGCCCAGCGGCGTCCGAACACCGGGGGCTTCGTTTTCACCGCCTGCCAGCCGAAGAAGTGGTGCTTGCCGGACCAGCTGTGAACCACGCCGCTGCAAATGCTGCACTTGAAGCTGCCGGAATGCGCTTCGCTGTGCTCTTCCCTCGTTGCGGTGTAATTCATGCTGCAACCGGTGCAGGTGAATTCTTCGATCGTCCAGATGCTGTTGGCCATTGCACGGAATGTTTGTTGGACCTCGTTGCAGGGTAGGGGCGGGCGTTTGCATCGGCGTAAACCGGGCGCGCGAAATCCGGTTAACCGACGTTAGCCAAACCCGGCGCGGCCGCGGATATTGCAGGGCTTTCCCGATCGCCGCAGCGCCGGTCAGTCCAAATCACACCGCCGGCAGGTCCAAGCGTGGTCCTGATCCGGTCGCTAGATTTCACCCGTCGCTCCGGCCGGGCCGGGCGCAAGTCAATGGGGGTGAGATCATGGGGACGAAGCTCGTTCTGACGGCTGCGCTGCTGGCGCTGGCAACGCCGGCCTTTGCCGCCGACATCATCGCGCCCGCGCCGGTGAAGGCGCCGGTGCCGGTGCCGATCTTCAGCTGGACCGGATTCTACATCGGTGCCCATGGCGGCGGCGCCTGGAGCAAATGGACCGGCATGGACCCGGCCGATCCCACGGCGACCTGGAGCTCGGTCACGGCCAGCGGCGGGGTGGCCGGCGGCCAGATCGGCGGCAATTACCAGATCAGCAATGTCGTGGTCGGCCTCGAGGGCACCGGCGCCTGGTCCAGCGTCACGCTGAGCAGCAACAGCCCGTTCGCCGGCGGTGCCGGCTTCATCTTCTCGCTGAAGAACGACTACATCGCCACGGTGGCCGGGCGCTTCGGCGTCGCCTTCGATCGCGTGCTGCTCTACGCCAAGGGCGGCGCGGCCTTCACGCGCGACAAGTACTACGTCAACAACGGCCTTGCCGGCGCGCTGGCCGGCTCCGCCTCGGGCAGCTTCAACCGCACCGGCTGGCTTGCCGGCGGTGGCGTCGAATGGATGTTCATGCCGAACTGGTCGGTGAGGGCCGAGTACAACTACATGGGCTTTGGCGCGATCACCGAACTGCCGGTGACGACAGGCAATCTGGTGGCGACGCCTGCGAACGTGAAGCTGAATATCCAGACCGGAACGGTTGGCGTGAACTACCACTTCTAAGCGGACCGGGCCGAACCGCTCGTCCGGCGGGGCGCACCGTCCCGCCCGGACCGGGCCGGTCGGCTTGACGGCGGATGCGGGGCTGGCAATAACCCGGGGCTGTGCCAGTGCCGGAACCCGCGTGATGCCGCAAGGAAAGCCCTGCCCGTGAAAAGCCTTCGTCAGCTGTTGACGGGAGAGGACATCATCCAGCTCGTGATCCGGCTCGGCCTGCTTGGCCTGCTGATCATCTGGACCTTCCTGATCATCCGCCCGTTCGTGCCGATCCTGGCCTGGAGCGGCGTGCTCGCGGTCGCGTTCTACCCGGCGTTCAGCTGGGTCGCCAAAATCCTCGGCGGCCGGCCCAAGACCGCGGCGGCGATCCTCACTTTGATCACGCTCGGCATCGTCATTGGTCCGGCGACCTGGCTTGGCATCAGCGCGGTGGACGGCGTGCGCGGGCTGGCGCGCCAGCTCGACACCGGCGACCTCGCATTGCAATCGGCACCGGAGCAGCTCAAATCGTGGCCGATCGTCGGCCCATGGCTCTATGAGCTCTGGGACCAGGCCTACACCAACATCCGCGCGGTGCTGCGCGAGGTGGCGCCATATCTCCAACCGCTGGCCGGCCCGATGCTGTCGCTCGCGGGCGATGCCGGCGTCGGCACGGTGCAGTTCCTGTTGTCGGTGTTCGTCGCCGGCTTCCTGTTTCCGCACGGGCCGCGGCTGGTTGCGGCCGGCCGCAGCTTCCTGTTCCGGATCGTGCCCGAGCAGAGCGAGCACTTTCTGGGGCTCGCGGGTGCGACCATCCGCGCCGTGGCGCAAGGGGTGATCGGCGTCGCCGTGGTGCAGGCACTGCTCGCCGGCTTCGGCTTCAAGCTTGCGGCGGTGCCGAGCGCCGGCCTGCTCGCCTTCATCGTGCTGCTGCTCTCGATCGTGCAGATCGGCGCCTTCCTCGTGCTGCTGCCTGTCATCATCTGGATCTGGACCGCCAAGGACGTCACCACGGCGCTGCTGCTCACCGTGTTCCTCGTCCTGGTCGGCTTCATCGACACCATGCTGAAGCCGCTCGTGATGGGGCGCGGCCTGACCACGCCGACCATCGTGATCTTCGTCGGCGTGATCGGCGGCACGCTCGCTCACGGCATCGTCGGCCTGTTCATCGGGCCGATCATCCTGTCGGTGGCCTGGGAGCTGATGATGGCCTGGATCAGGACCGAGGACCGGGCGGAGGCGGGCGAGGGCTGATTTGCGGCCTTGGGCGGCGCAAGCCTCCCGGCTCGCGCCACATCCGCACGGCGTCGCGCCTGTGATCAAGGCGCGTCCCGAACTTGTCTATCCGACTAGACAAGTTACCATCGTCCCGATTCTGTTTGTCGATTACGGCAGCGATGGCGAAATCTTCCAAGCTGGTCGCCGCGAAACGCGGCAAGGTGTTGTTGGTCAGACGCCGGGTGGATGGCCTGTGGATGTTCCCGGGCGGCCGCAAGCGCGCGCGCGAGTCCGAAAAGGACTGCTTGCGGCGGGAGATCAAGGAGGAGCTGCCCAAGCTGAAGCTCGGCAGGATCAGTCTCTGGAAGGAAGTGAAGGCCAGGAACAAGCGCTCCGGCCGCAAGATGAGCGACGCGATCTTCATCGCCAAGGGCGCCAGGGGCCGGCTCGCGATCGGCGACAAGAAGGAGATCGACCGTGCCGCCTGGCAGAAGCCGCGTGGCATCCGCCTGACGCCGACCTCGCGCTATATCCGTGACCGGCTGTTTCCTCGGAAACGGCGAAAGACAGGCTAGTCCTCCCGCTCCACCGGCCGGCCCCGCCCGGAGAACGACCGCGACCGGGCCACACTCGGCTCCGGCGCGAGCAGCCTCGCCGCATCGGCCTCGCGCTGCTCCTTGCGCGCCTTGCGTGCACTGCGCATCGCGCGCTTGATGAAGGGGTGCTGCGAGTCCTCGGCGAAGAACAGCACCACCTCGCACCCTGGACACTGCCTGGAATAGCCGTCCTGCAATCGCCCGGCGCGATCGCGGAACACGCCCTTGCACCGCGTGCACTGAATCTGGACCGAACTCATGCGCGGACAACAATGACTGATGGAAATGGACGGTCAGCTGATCGCAAATGTCTGAAGAAAGCCTGAACACCTGAAGGTCCGGCCATCGCCCGGCAGTTCTGCCGCGCCCGATGCCGCCGCTATGGCCGGGCGGCCACCGTCTCCAGGCAATGGTTGAGATAGGCGGTGCGATCCCTCGGCAGCACCTTCTCGAGATCCGCTTTCAGCGCACATTCGCGCTGCCTGATCTGCTCGGCCCGGCGCTTCTCGGCCGCCTCGCGATATTCGGGCGCAACCTTGTTGGGATCGACCAGCGGCTGCGAGCGGGCGGGAGCCGCGGCCAGGAGTGCGATGATTGCGATGAAAATGATCGGTTTCAAAATGAGCCTCCGTAAAAGGCTCATGTTAGCGCGGGGGTGGCGCCGCTCAAACGGCAAATGCAGCGCGCAGCGCCGACGTCAGGTCCGCGGCCCCCAAAGGCGACGTCTGCTACAGGCTGCCTGACCGATCCTCGCGCGCTGCCGAACGCGGGGTGGGGAAGGCGACATCGGTCGTCGTGACGGCCCTGCCTACGTGTGTCACTTCGACGCGTGGCTGATCTTGTGTCCGAGATGGCCGGTGTCGTGATCGCGGCGCAACTGGCTGAGCGACGTCTCGTTCAGCTGGGCCAGGACCGCATTGAGCTCGGTCGCATCCGGATAGCCGGCCGCAAAACCCTTTCCGTAGATCTTGCGCAATGTTCCGACCAGCGTGTTGCCGTGTTTCTTGCTGATCCCGCCATCCTTGTCGCGGTGGCGGCCGTCCAGGCCCGCTTCCTTCATGTCTCTCTCCCAGTGCGGCGTCTTGTGCGCCTGGAGCGAGCGTGCGCCCAAACGAGTTGATTGGCAACGGCGTGGCGCGCGGGAGTTGAGGGGGCCGGTGATGCCGCATCGGATTGCGGCGAGGCCGTTAGTGCATCGCAGCGCGGAGGCAGACATGGAAATCAGACACGGAAAAATCGGCGACGTGTGAACCAGTTCACACTCGATCTGCAAGGCCGCTGCTATGAAGGCCTCATTGCTTTACCGATTGATATTTTGAAAACGCCCCAGCGCTCCCTACCAGGCGCTGGGGTTTTCATTTGGGCCATCGCAACGCCCTGAGTTCGCAAAGAGCGATCTGAGAGGCGCGGGGCTGAGGAACGAAGGCGAGGCGGCTAGGCGGCCTGCTCTTCAAACGAGGTGTAGACCCGGCCGGTCGGATCGACGATCTGAACGTCCCAGCATCCGTCCTCGACCAGCTCTCGGGCCTTCTTGAGGGCGGCCGCGAGCGATGCGCGTTTGAGGCTGACCACGCCTGCGGTGTCGAAACCGTTGATTTCAAACATGCCGTTCCCTCCGTTTTGCCGAATCTTACACCTTTTGAGGGCGTTGTCTCCCGGCTTTGTCGTGCATCGAAGCAGGCTGCCCCCTTTTCCAGTTCCATGGCGGGGCCCCGTATTCGGCCGGGAGCGCAGTACCTGTCGAGGGGCCGAGCCGCTAACGTGGAATTAAGCAGAAAAGCCCACAATTTTAGACAGTTGTGTAAGTGGGTGCTGCGTAAAGGAGGCGTCGCGAGGACGTTCCGGCGACGGCTTCCTTTTGCTCGCTCATTTGAGGTCAATGCAGATGACCACGACATCCCAGGCAGAAGGCCTCGTCGAACAGCTCGATCCCGCAGCACTCGCGCTCGCAGCCGCAGCGCCCGAGCCCGCAGCCGGGGAAGCCGAAGTACCGGTCAAGCGGTCCAGCCGGACATCGGTCCTGGCCCTGTCGGTGTGTGCCCTGGCGATCAATGGCGCGGCGGCCATCTACACATTGCCGTCTGATTTTCTGCCGCTGAATGTCGGCAGCCTGGCTGAATTGCTTCCGCGCCGCGAAGCGTCCCCGCCACAACCGGATCCGGTTGTCGCCGCCCTGAAGGATATCCAGTCGGCCCAGCAGCAACACACCGCGTCGCTGCAGGAGAACAACCGCGCATTGGAGCAAAATGCGGCGCGAGAGCTGCAGGATTCCATGGTGCTCCTGTCGCTGCGGCAGAGCATCACGGACGAACGGTTCGACGTGAAGAAGATCTCGTCGCAGCTGTCGACGCTGATCGCAAAGGTCGACTCGCTGCAAGGTGCAATGATGTCGGACGTCACGTCCTCCATTCGCAGAGCGAATGCGCGCTATGGATTGTCCGCCGCGATGCGCAAGCGAATGGTTCGGCAGTCGAAGTCGGTGGGGCCTGTTTCGGTTGGTGGCGCGCCGCTGAGTGTGCCGGCGGCAACCCCCGAAAGCTGAAGGCCCGTCGAGCAAATCGCTCACCTCTTCTTGAAGCTGAGATACCTTATCGGCAGATTGGAGGGGGAGAACCGGAGGTTTGTCCTTCAGGAATTTCGCGATCGCACGTCCGTCGCCGGATTGTGCTGCCCCGCCGCATTGCGGTGGGCTGGTGGCACATCACATCACTCCGGTTGTTCGACAGGAGCTGATGCGATGCGCGCTGTCCTTGCCATGGGTCTGTTGATTGTCCTCTGCACCACCGCGAACGCCGCGACAGCGCATCGCTTCCGTGCACATCACCCGCACAATCCCGCGGTTGATCGCCCCGACGTGGACGTGCATTCCCGGGCGCGTTTCGCAGTTCCAGGCTGGAGCGATGAAGCCACCCAGCGGTGGTTGAACAGCGCCTCGTCCAATGTCGGCCGAGGTGGCTAGCCACCGCGAGCGGGTACGTGTCAGCCTGCGCAGCTGATGGGCTTGATTTCCAAATGACGAAGATCACAGGCCATAGCCGGACATCCGTGCCGGGTATGTCGAGCAACCGAGCTATCGCCGGCGTAACCAGACCCGCTCATTTCTCGGGACGCGTGACGATCGAGCCGCAATCGCTTTTGGCCGGTTCTTCGCTTCAGTCTCTGATCTGGCTTTGGTGAGCGCGCTGGGGCTCGAACCCAGGACCCCGTGATTAAAAGTCACGTGCTCTACCGGCTGAGCTACGCGCTCCCATGGCCGCTGGATGGCTTCGAGAATGATCGCCATCGTCTTCGGACATTTGAGAAGCATGACTTGCCGCCACGCTCAACTCGCGTCGCGGGGAAAACCGGCTGTTTCCGGATCATGCTTTCGGCCCGCGCTGTGTAGGGGGAGTGGCTGCGGAGGTCAATAGTGCGGGTGGCTGCCGAAACTGTTGGCAGGAGCTGCTGATTTGCTTGCGGGATCCGCAGCTTAAGAGAAGATTTTCAACCCGATTGGCGGGCTTCTATCCACGCCGAACAGCGCTGAAGGCCGCTCGGCGCGGACGTCTTGCCCGCGCTGGAGGCCTCCGGCCGTCAGTTCGTCTCGCGCCGGACCTCGCTCGGGACCGGCTGGGCGGTGCCTGCGGGGGTCGGCAGCGCGACCGGGCGCAGGCCGATCAGCTCGGCGGTCCGGATCGCGCTGTCGCGCCAGAACTGGAACGAGTTGATGCGGCTGAGCTCGAGGATGGCGATAGCGACCGCCGCCAGGAACGGCAGGCTTTGCAGCACCAGCACGCCGGCGAAGATGTAGATCTCGGTGATCTGCTTGAAGCTGTTGGAGGCCACCAGCACGCCGGCGCCGATCAGGAGCAGGGCGCCGATCACGGCCTCCCAGAACGCCTGGAACTCGATCGACATCCTCGACAGGCCGCCCTTGGAGGTGCGCGCAAATGCGATGTGCTCGGTGATGAGGCCCTGCGCCACTGCGCGCGACACCGTCCATTGCACGCTCATCGCGGCGATCATGGCGCCAAGCATCTGTCCGGGTTTGATCGCGACGCGCGCGCGGTACATCGACAGGAAGTGCGCGAGCGAGACGACGAAGGCGCCGATGATCGGCAGCGTCAAAATCTTGTCGGGGATGGCGATGTCGGCGAAGGCGACGATCGGCACCCAGACGAGGTTGAGCAGCGCCACGACCACGCCGAGGCTTTCGGCGCCGAGCCAGTTCAGCCAGCCGAGGCCATATTCGCGCTTCTGGTCGGGCGTCAGCCGGCTCTTGCCGGGCAGGAAGTGGCGCCAGTGCTTCTTGACGATCTGGAGGCCGCCATAGGCCCAGCGGTGACGCTGCTTCTTGAAGGCCTCATAGGTGTCGGGCAGCAGGCCCTGGCCGTAGCGGTGGCGGGTGTAGTGGGTGGTCCAGCCAAGCTCCTGGATCGCAAGGCCGAGATCGGAATCCTCGCAGATCGTGTCGCTCGACCAGCCGCCGGCCATGTCCATCGCGGCGCGGCGGATCAGGCACATCGTGCCGTGCACGATGATGGCGCCCACCTCGTTGCGCTGGACCATGCCGATGTCGAAGAAGCCGGCATATTCGCCGTTCATGATGTAGTGCATGATCGACAGATCGCCGTCGCGATGCTCCTGCGGCGCCTGCACGAGGCCGACGCTGGGGTCGGCGAAAGCAGGCACGAGGTCCTTCAGCCAGTCGGGATCGACGACATAGTCGGCATCGAGGATGCCGATGATCTCGGCATCGACGGCGGTGCGGTCCATGGCAATGCGCAGCGCGCCGGCCTTGAAACCCTGCACCTTCTCGGCGTTGATGAACTTGAAGCGTTCACCGAGCGCGCGGCAATGGTCCTGGATCGGCTGCCAGAAGGCGGGGTCGGGCGTGTTGTTGATGATGACGACGCATTCGTAGTTCGGATAGTTCAGCCGCGACAGCGCATCGAGCGTCTGCTTCAGCATCTCCACCGGCTCGAAATAGGCGGGAATGTGGATCGAGACTTTCGGGTAGTAATTTTCCGGAACGTTCTCGACCGGCTTGTCCTTGGACAGCAGCCGCTGCGGCGGCC
>NZ_AKIY01000050.1 GCF_000282615.1 Bradyrhizobium sp. YR681
GGGGGGGAGCCACATCGGCGGTGCCGCCGACGCGCAGGCGGCGGAAAGGCCGCGCGCGGTGATCTGGTCGCGGACGAATTTTTCGTCGAGCATCGGCGCCAGCGCATGCGTGCCGAGATTGACGTCGTGCTTCAACGCGCCGAGTAGCGCGAGTTCGTCATCGTCGGGCAGCAGGAGGAGGCGGGCCAGCGTCGCCGTGCACCAACGCGCGGCGACGTCGGGCGATGCATAGGGACGCAGGCCATGGTCGAGCGCGACATCGTCCGCGCTCTCCGCGAAGGCCAGCGCGCCGGCCTGGATCTCCGCAGCCAGCGCGATCTGGCTTGCCGGGCGCGGGTTGATCTCGCGCAGCACCTGCTCGCCGTCATAGTCCCGGACAGAGCCGTCGGCCGAACAACAGGCCTGCTCCAGCACCGCGACATTGCGGATCAGCATGCGCTTGACGTGGGGCGTGACCATCAGGTCGGAGACAAGCCCGGCCGCGCTGTCGTCTTCGTCAATGTCGTCGAAGGCGTCGTCGAGCGACATCAGGTAGGCGCCGTGGAGGCGGATCTTGATGCCTTCCAGGTCGAAGACGCGGCGCAGCGCCTTCTGTACGCTGCCGGAATAGCCGAGATCGGCGAGCACGAGATCGGTGCAATCGTCGAAACCGGGAATGACGCGGCGGAGATAGGTGAGCAACCGGGTGCGCAGGCCCGCGGCCAGCGTGACGATTTCAGCCGGATCCATCAGCCCGGGAAGCGCTTCGGCCAGCTCGTTGCCATGGGCGATGCCGCCGGGACAGCCGGCAAAGAACGCCTCGACCTTCGGCGGCATGATCTTCAGCATGTCGCGGAAGGTCGGAGCGTCGATCTTGAAGACCTTGCCGAGGAGATCGACGAGCGGCTGCATGGTATCGGCCGACGCGATCAGGCTGACGCGGCGGTTGATCTCGAGATAGGCCGACGACATGCCGTGCAGATCCTGCCAGATCCGGTACGCAAGAAATCCGTCGCGACCGAGAAAGCCCAGTGCGACCCGACGGCCGGGCCCCGCAGCGTCTTCACAGCGCCTGGCGACGAAGGCGTCGAACGCCGTCACCACCGGGCCGAGCACCGTGACACCCAGATGGAAGGCCGGCGACTTCTCGGCGCTGCGCGCGGCGACCATGCGTCGCAGGGTGCGCGCGCCATGGTCGAGCCGGGACGGCGCGCCGGCGCATAGGAGCTCGAACAACGCGGTTTCGCGCTGGAATTTCGACGCGAGCCCGGCGGTTGCCTGCGGATAGTAGCGCGCGCGAATGCCGTGGCGCTTCGCGCCCTTGATGTCGGCCTTGTCATTGTCGCCGACGTGAAAGGAGGCGCCGGGGTCGATGCCCTCACTGGCCAGGTAGGTTGCGAACAGCGCCTCGCTCTTGCTGCTGCCGTGGTCGCAGGAGGCGTAGAGGAAGTCCCACGCCAGCCCGGGGCGGCAGGCCCGCAGCAGACGCGCCAGCCGTTCGGAATCCCAATAGGTGTCGGAGATGAATCCGACGCGGTGGCCGGCGCGCTTCATGTCCAGATATTGCTGAAACATGTCCGGATTGGCGCGGCACAGCTCGAGCTCCGCGGCAAACTCTGATTCGACCAGGAGGCTCAGATCGCTGCGCGTGAGACCGAACAGCCTGAAAGGAAAACAGGAATAGATCTCGTCGATACGAACTTCGCTTGTGCCGCGCTTGTGCTTTGCAGTCCTGCGCGCGCGTGCTTCGGCCTGAATACGATGCTGAACGTAACTCTGAGAAACATTCGGACAAGATCGTGAAATGCCGGAAAGCTCGTAAGTCCTTTCAAATACGCCATCTGGCGTCGTGCAGGCGCGAAGCAGAAATGTATCGAAAACATCGAACGACCAGGCAGAAACAATTTGCGCGCGGGACTCGAGCCCGGCCGTTGCGATCGTCATGCTGCAATTCCCCGTCCACCAGGACGATTAACGCGCAGATGTGTGGAGTCAGGCGCCACAAACGCGAAAAAAGTTCACGCGAGATTCAAAATCGCGTTCGCCGCGACTGACAGATTCAAAAAAATCGCTAGGTTCGAAAAAGGTGATTCGGAAAAAATTGCCGAGTGCAGAGATCGTCTCGCGTTCATTCACACTCGGAAACAATCGCTTCCTGATGCGCTCCGCGCGCGTCGCGTTCGATCGCCTAGTGCCGCGTAATGTCAGCGTTTTCTCCCGATTACATCTGTTCAGGATGGATGATCCGCCATGGCGCGAGACGATGCGATGATTGCAGATGAGATGCACGAAGGTGTCGCGCAGTCGGCAATTATTGCCCGATACTCGGCAAAAGATACCGGCTAACATCTTGAAAAATAACAAAAATTCTCCGCCTGGATTGTTTTGGCCCCGCGTTCAACGCCTGGAAGCCGTGTGGCATGTGCGCCGCCGGCATTGCGGGTTGGAGGTTGCGGGATGAGTTACGCTGCTGATGTCTGGGCTCCCGCCGAGGCCGAGATCACGACGACGATGCCGATCGATGCGATCGTGCCGGTGACACCTTCGGTGCCGCTCGCGCCTGACAGCACGCCCGTGACCGGCGATGTCGTCTACGACGAGGACAGCGAACTGCTCGACAGGCTCGCAGCCGATGACGAAGTTGCGTTCCGCGCGCTGGTGGAGCGTCACATCGACCGTGCCTACGCGATCGCGCTGCGCATCGTCGGCAACGCGGCGGATGCCGAAGACGTGGTGCAGGACACCATGCTCAAGATCTGGAGCCATCGCGGCCGTTGGCAGCACGGCCGTGCCAAATTCTCGACCTGGCTCTACCGCGTCATCTCCAACCGCTGCATCGACCTGCGCCGCAAGCCGCGCAACGAGAACGTCGAGACGGTGCCGGAAGTCGCCGACGATCAGCCCGGCGCCGTCGAGATCATCGAGCGCAACGAGCTGAACGACATGCTGGAGCTCGCGATGCAGCGCCTGCCCGAGCAGCAGCGCATCGCGGTGATCTTCTCGTACCATGAGAACATGAGCAACGGCGAGATCGCCCAGGTGATGGACACCACGGTGGCAGCCGTGGAGTCGCTGCTCAAGCGCGGCCGCCAGCAGCTGCGCCAGTTGCTGCGCAAGCACGAACGCGACATCCGCACCGCGTTTACCGATTGCTAACCATAAAAATCGCCTCACGAAAATTTTCGCGCCTGATCTGCTTGCGCTCCACCGTTTGAGCGAACGGACGGGGCTGCGGTCCGCGTCGTCGTAAGTCGATCTTCACGATGCGGCACGCTTGCCCATCAGCACAGGAGCCTCCAATGCCCGCAATCAATACCAACACCGCCGCCAACGCCGCGGTTCGCTACCTCAACATCAACTCCTCGCAGGAGACCAGCTCGCTCTCGAAACTGTCGAGCGGCTCGCGCATCACCTCGGCGTCCGACGATGCCGCCGGTCTTGCGATCTCCACCCGCATCTCCTCGGACGTCACCACGTTGCAGCAGGCCGCGACCAACGCCTCGCAGGCCAACGCCATTCTCCAGACCGCCGACGGCGGCGCCTCGAACATCTCCGACATTCTCGCGCGCATGAAGTCGCTGGCCTCCGAGTCCGCTTCGGGTACCACCACCGACTCCAGCCGCGCCTACATCAACTCGGAATTCTCGCAGCTCACGAGCGAAATCGATTCGATCGCGACCGGCACGCGCTATTCCAGCCAGAGCCTACTGGACGGTTCGAGCGTGTTCTCGTCGGGCGTCTCCGTGCTGGTCGGCTCCTCGGGTTCGGACACGATCACGATCACGCTCACGAGCCTCACGGCATCCTCGCTCGGCGTGTCCTCGCTCGACGTCAGCTCGCTGTCGGACGCGACCTCGGCGCTGACCGCGCTGGACAGCGCGATCGACACCGTCTCCGCCGCCCGCGCCAGCATCGGCGCGCAGGAATCGCGGTTCAATTTCTCGTCCGACTCGATTTCGACCCAGACCCAGAACCTGCAATCCGCGAATTCGGCGATCAAGGACGTCGACATCGCGGCCGAGCAGTCCAAGCTGTCCTCCGCGGAAGTGAAGACCCAGGCCGCCGTTTCGGCACTGGCCGCGGCGAACCAGATGCCGCAGTACCTGCTCAAGCTGCTGGGCTGATGATGATCCGAGCGGGCCGGCATGATGCCGGCCCGCTCCCTACCACGGACAGTCAGGCAAAGTGACAACCGTCAGTTCGAGCACCAGCAGCACAAGTTCGGGCGTCTCCGTCACCACGAGCGGGACGACCAATTCGAGCAGTATCGACTGGTCGGCGCTGATCCAGGCCGCGGTGGACGCGAAGACCGCCCAGGCGGACACGATCTCGACTTCGATCACGAACAACGAGGCCAAGATCTCGGCCTATCAGACGCTCCAGAGCGATTTGAAGACGCTGTATTCGGGGCTGGCGTCACTTTCGACCGCGGTGGTCAATTCGCTGTCCAGCAGCGCCTTCGCCACCCGCTCGGCGAGTATCGGCTCCACCGGCGATGTGAGCGCCTCCTCGGCGCTCTCGATGACGATCAAGAACGGGGCCGCGGTCGGCGACCATACGCTGACGATCGGTCAGCTCGCCACCGCGCAGAAGGTGGTCGGGACCTCGCAATCGAGCCAGACCGACGAACTCGGCTATGCCGGCACGTTCTCCATTGGCCTGGACGGCGGCAGCACCTCCGATATCACCATCACGAGCACGATGTCGCTGCAGGACGTCGTCGATACCATCAATGCCCAGACCTCGACCACCAACGTCCAGGCCTCGATCGTGCAGGTCTCCAGCGGCTCGTTCCAGATGGTGCTGACCGGCACGGAAGACGCTGCCGACATCACCTATTCCAGCACCTCCGGTGATGACATCCTCAACAAGCTCGGGGTGACCGACAGCTCGGGAGCGTTCACCGACGTGATCCAGGAGGCGCAGTCCGCCGAATTCACCCTCGACGGCATCGCGCTGACCCGCGACACCAACGACATCACCGACGTTCTCAGCGGGGTCACCTTCAGCCTGCTCCAGGCGACGCCGGACGGAACGTCGCTGAACATCAGTATCGAGGCCGACACCAGCCAGATCGAATCGGCGGTGGAGACGTTCGTCACGAACTACAACGCCTTTCGCGACGAGGTCGTCGCCCAGCAGGCGACCGCGACCGACGGCACGGCGGATTCGAGCGCCGTGCTGTTCGGCGACGGAACCATGCGCAACATCATGGATGCGCTTCAGAATGCCCTGAACAGCACCGTGGGCGGCATGACCATGGCCGATCTCGGCCTGTCGTTCAACGAGAACAACGAGCTCGAGCTCGACACCAGCACGCTGTCGGACATCCTGAGCACCAATCTGAGCGGCGTGACCACGCTGTTGTCGGCGCAGACCACGACATCGTCGAGCCAGCTCAGCGTGGTCAACACCGGGACGTCGCCGCAATCCTTCACCCTGGACGTGGCGGTCGATTCCGACGGCAACCTCAGCTCGGCGTCGGTCGGCGGCGACTCCTCGCTGTTCACGGTCAGCGGCACCACGATCATCGGCGCCGCCGGCTCGATCTATGCCGGCATGGCCTTCACCTATAGCGGCTCGACTTCGCAGTCGATCACGGTGACGTCGACCTCGGGCCTCGCGACGCAGGTCTATCAGATCGCGAAGAACTATTCGTCGTCGACCGGGCCGCTGCAGACGCTGATCACCAATCTGACGACGCGCGACGACGATCTCCAGCAGAAGGTCGACGACATCAACAGCGCGGCGTCGACGTTGCAGTCGCAGCTTCAGACGCAATACGCGAAGTACCAGGCCGCGATCGAGAGTGCCAACAGCACGCTCGATTATCTCAAGGCCCTGCTCAATTCCAGCTCGAGTGATTGATCATGCATAATCCGATGGCGTACATGGCCAACCAGGCTTATCGGGGAACGGCGACGACTGTGCCACCGCTCAAGGCGGTCTCGATGCTGCTTGGCGGCACGATCACCTTCCTCCAGAAGTCGCTCGCCGCGCAGGAGGCGCGCCGTTTCGAGGAGGGGCATGATTATCTGGTGAGGGCGACCGCGATCCTGCGCGGGCTCAGCCACAATCTCGATTTTGCCAGGGGCGGCGCGGTGGCCGAGCGGCTGTTCCAGACCTACAACACCTTGATCCTGGCGAGCCACAAGGCTTACGGCCGGCCACACGCCCGTGAAAGCTATCGGCGCATCATCGCCGGGCTGACCGAGTTGCGGGAGGCCTGGGAGTCCGTCGATGCCACGTTGCGGAGCAGCAAGGCCGGGTCGGCCGATTCGGCCCGCACGGGTTGACGTCGCCTGTTCCTCCGCGATGCGGGGAGGGGTGTTTGGGGGCGGTTGTTTTGACCATCTTCCGTAATGCTGCGGGCATTTTTGGCGCCCGAAACCGCTGAAATCCGGTTTCCGCCCCGCCCGCAATGCTTTATGACGGCCTGACCGAGGCGGGACCGGCGGGCGATGGACGTCACCGAGTTTGAGGAACTGATCGACCGGCTGGGCGAGGATCTCTCGCTCTGGCCCGACGATCGACGTTTGCCCGCTGAAGAGCTGATGGCGCGCTCATCTGCCGCGCAGGCCCTGCTCGAAGAGGCGCGCGCCTTGCGCCAGGCGCTTGCAGCTCCACCGATCCGCGCGCCCAAAGGGCTCGCCGACCGCATCGTTGCAGCCGCCGCGAAAATGAAGGGCGACCCCGCCGAGCCTCGCACCGAAGGCGAAACGGCGGAAAGCTGAAGGGCTTCCTTTTCGACCCTCGCATGCTTCGATCGCACTTGGGGCATTGAAGCTCCACGACGTCTCGGAGCTGGGCTCGGTCACCGCAGCAGATCAACGCGAGACCATCGCACCACTCGTGCGCACACGGCAGATTTTGCCGTGTCGAAAGCCGTTTTCACGCGCGCGAATCCTCGCCTGAATCCGCGCGCCCACGCGTTTCATCAGCACACAGATTTCAAGCGCCGCCGACCGACATCTCGTCGCCGCCGACGCAGGAAAGCCGGAGTTTCTGATGACCGTTTCCGCCACGAGTTCAGCGACGACCGCGACAACGACGACGTCGTCGTCGAGCACGTCGTCCTCGTCGACAATGACGTCCAGCGACTTCCTGAACCTGCTCGTCAGCGAGCTTCAGAACCAGGATCCGCTGAATGCGACTTCAACCACCGACCTCGTCAATCAGCTCACCTCCTACGCCAATTTCACCTCCCAGCAGTCGATCAACTCCAGTCTCACTTCACTCGCGGGTTCGTTCTCGAGCCTCGTGACGCTGAACTCGGTGAACTATATCGGCCACACCGTCGAGGCGAAGACCGACACGTCGACCTTGAGCAACGGCTCGGCGACCTTCGGCTACTCGCTGTCCTCGTCCGCCTCGAACGTGTCGATCAGCATCTCGGATTCCTCCGGCAACGTTGTCTACACCGGCACGGGCACCGGCAATTCCGGCTCCAACAGCTTCACCTGGGACGGCAAGGACTCGAGCGGAAACCAGCTCACCGACGGCGGCAAGTACACCATCTCGGTGACCGCGACTGATACCGCCGGCAACTCGGTCCTCAATTACACGACCGTCACCGGCACGGTGACCGGCATCGACACCTCGACCTCCACGCCATCGCTCACGGTGAACGGCGTCTCCGTCAGCGCCGCCAACATCCTCGGCGTCACGTCCTGATTTCAACGCCTGATTTCCTCGGAGTTTCATCATGAGTCTCACCGGTGCATTGTCCTCGGCGATCTCGGCCCTCAGCGCCCAGAGCCAATCCCTGTCGATGATCAGCGACAACATCGCCAACTCCGATACGACCGGCTACAAGACGACGTCGGGGATGTTCGACGCGCTGGTGACTGCGTCGAGCAACACCACCTCCTACGCGTCGGGCGGTGTCACCGTCTCGGGCCGCTCCAACATCACCCAGCAGGGCCTGCTCGCTGCGACCTCGAACGCCACCGACGTCGCCATCCAGGGGTCCGGCTTCTTCGTGGTGACGAGCGCCGCGTCCGGCGGCATCACGTCCTATAGCCGCAACGGCGCTTTCACGATCAACAATGCCGGCTACCTCGAGAACAACGGCAGCTACCTCGAGGGCTGGCGTACCGATGCGGACGGCAATGTCGTCGGCAGCGAGTCCGCCAGCAATCTGGAGGCCATCAACACCCAAATCGCCTCGACCAGTGGCAGCGCCACGACCAAGACCACGATCGCGGCCAATTTGCCGTCGGATGCGGCGACCGGCGACACCTATACCAGCTCGATGACCGTCTACGATTCGCTCGGTGCGGCGAATACGATGCAGATCACCTGGAGCAAGACGGGTACCAACACCTGGAGCGCGAGTTTCGCCAATCCAACCTCGTCGTCGGACACCACGACCGCGACGGGCACGGCCTCCGGCACCATCGACATCACATTCAACAGCGATGGCTCGCTGGCGAGCACGAGCCCCGACCCGGCAACCGTCTCGATCACGGGCTGGACCGATGGCGCGGCCGACAGCACCATCACCATGGACCTCGGCACGGTCGGCGGCACCGACGGCCTGACGCAATATGCCTCCGGCGAGACGACGCCCGATGTCAACGTCACCAGCATCGATTCCGATGGTCTGTCCTACGGCAAGCTGTCCAGCGTCTCGATCGGCAAGGACGGTGTCGTCGACGCGACTTATTCCAACGGCGAGACCATCGCGATCTACAAGATCGCGGTGGCGACTTTCGCCGATCCCAACGGGCTCTCCGCGTCCAGCAACGGCCTCTATTCGGCGACCGTGACGTCGGGCAACGCCTCCTTGCAGGGCTCCGGCGAGAACGGCGCGGGCACGATCTACGGCAGCGAGCTGGAATCCTCGACCACCGACACCTCCAGCCAGTTCTCGAGCATGATCTCGGCGCAGCAGGCCTATTCGGCCGCGTCCCAGGTCATCTCCACCGTCAACAAGATGTACGACACCCTGATCTCGGCGATGAGGTGAGCGATGGGCGGTGAAAAGGCAGGCGCTGCCGGAGAGGTGCTGCTGCGCCGGCTCAAGCGGCTGGTGGCACGGGCTGCGACCGCAGAGGGCAGCGACCGCAGGCAATTGCTCGCGCTGCTCGACGACGTCGAGACGACCCGCCGCGGCCTCCTGCGGGAATGCGCGGAGATCGAGGGCGAGATGCGACAGGCAACGGTCAGGGCGACCGCGATCGGCGCCTATCTGCGCAGTTCGCAGACCGGCCGCGGCAAACGGAATAACTAGAAGAAGGCGATGACCATGACGATAGCTCAAGCCAAAAGCCAAGTTGCCGGGACCAGCGCCGCGAACGGCGATATCAGGATCAAGTCGCTGATCACGCTGATTGATACGCTGACCGCGCTGGTCGCCGAGGAAAATGTCGAGCTGGCCAAGGGCCTGCCGGCCTCGCGCCTGAAGCAAGTCGACGAAAAGAACCGCCTGGCGGAGATCTTCGAGCGGACCGTTGCCGAATGCGCGGCGGGCACCACCAGCCTGACCGTACGCGACCGGGTGCTGCGGGAGCAACTGATGGAGCGGATCCTGAAGCTGCGTGCGGCGATGGACGAGAACCTGGTGCGCCTGCGCGCCGCGATCGAGGCCAGCAACCGCCGGATCGAGGCCGTCATGCAGGCGATCCGCGAGCAGATCGCGGCGGTGTCGCCTTACGGCGCGTCCGGTCGCGTCGCCGCCGCCCGAGCCGTCTCCAGCGGCACCAGCCGCAGCGCCTGACGAGGAGCCGCTCGTGTCGCTCGATATTGCACGATCGATCGCTTTCAGCGGGCTGTCGGCGACGTCCGTGCAGATCAGCGTGACGTCGTCGAACATCTCGAACGCCGACACCACGGGCTATACCAAGAAGTCCGCGACCCAGTCGAGCAGCGTCACCAACGGCGTCGGCACAGGCGTCACGGTGACCGGCATCACCTCGACGGTCGACAAGCTGCTGCTGAAGTCGCTGGTCAGCGCGGATTCCGATCTCGGTGCGGCCGACACCACCAACAGCTATCTGACGTCGCTTCAGAAGCTCTACGGCTCGATCAGCAGCAGCGACGATTCGTCGTCCGGGACCTCGCTCGCCAACAGCATTGCGTCGCTGGAATCGGCGCTGTCGTCGCTGGCCAGCACGCCGAGCAGCGCCTCGCTGCAATCCAACGTCGTCAGCGCGCTCGACGACGTCGCAAGCCAGCTGCGGGAAACATCGAGCGGAATTCAGAAGCTCCGGTCGGATGCCGACCAGGACATCGCGTCCTCGATCGACGACGTCAACACCGACCTGGAGCAGATTGCGGATCTGAACGACCAGATCAAGCAATTGGCGGCGACCGGCCAGTCGACCGCGGATCTGGAAGACCAGCGCAACACCGCGCTCCAGGATCTCGCCTCCAAGATGAACGTCAGCTATTTCACGTCGTCGAGCGGCGATCTCCAGATCTATACGACATCCGGACAGGCGCTGGTCGATTCGTCCGCGCACACGATCAGCTATACCGCTGCATCCAACGTCACGGCATCGACAACCTATAACGCCGGCTCGTCGTCGAGCGGCTTCAGTGCGATCACGGTGAACGGGGTCGATATCACCTCGCAGATTGCGGGTGGAAGCATCGGATCGCTCATCACGCTCCGCGACGACACGCTGCCGGGCGCCCAGTCCCAGCTCGATCAGCTCGCACAGCAGCTCGCCTCCACGGTGAACAGCGTCTCCAACGGCGCGTCTTCCGTGCCGGCGCCGACGAGCCTGACCGGAACGACCGCCGTCACCAGCAGCTCGGCGCTGTCCGCCACCGGGACGGTGCGTCTTGCCGTCACCGACCAGAGCGGCAGCCTGGTCTCGTACAGCGATCTCGATCTGTCGTCCTACTCCACGGTCGGCGATCTCGTCACCGCCATCAACGGCATCTCCGGATTGTCGGCCTCGGTCGATGCGGACGGCCACCTTTCGGTCACGGCAACAGGTACCGGAAACGGCGTCGCCATCAACGAGATGACGAGCTCGGTGGGAAGCTCCAGCGAGGGATTTTCCGAGTATTTCGGTCTCAACGATCTGGTGACGGGAACGAGCGCCTCGGACATTGCGGTCAACAGCAAGATCCTGTCCGGGACCAACGAGCTGCAGCTTGCGACGCTGGATTCGTCGTCGAGCCTGACGGTCGGCAGCACAGTGTTGTCATCGGGCTCGGCGACCGTGATCAACGCCTTCTACGATGCGTTGACGCAGTCGCGGTCGTTCGCGTCAACCGGCGGACTTGCCGCCTCGACCGGGTCGCTGGCCGACTACGCCTCGACGATCGTGGCCGATGTCTCGAGCAAGGCCTCGCAGGCGTCCACCAATTACACCGCCAAGGAGACGGCGCAATCGACCTATGCGAACTCGCTGGCCTCGCAGTCCGGCGTCAACCTCGACGAAGAGTCCGCCAATCTGAGCACGCTCCAGAACAAATACTCGGCGGCATCGGCCCTGATCCAGGCCATCAACTCCATGTACTCGGCGCTGCTCACCGCCGTGCAGTCGACGTAAGAGGGCGAGCCCATGGTCGCAATGCGCGTTGCCACGTTCGCCCAGTCGAACAGGATGATTTCCGACGCGATGCGCCTGGAATCGGTCATGGCCAACAAGCAGATCCAGGAATCCTCGGGCGTCCTCTCGACTGATTTCGGCGGCTATGGCTCGGACGCGCAGCATGTCGTCAACCTCCAGGTCTCGGTGACGCGCGCGCAATCCTATGTCGACGCGGCGACACTCGCCGACAGCAAGGTGCAGGTGATGTATTCGGCCATCGGATCGGTGACCGATATCCTCACGCAGCTGCGCTCCCAGCTCAGCGCCGCCTCGACCGGCAGCTCGACCGAGTCGAATTCGGTGATTACCACCGCCCAGCAGATGCTGGAGCAGATGGGCTCGCTGATGAACACGCAATATGACGGCCAGTATGTGTTCGCCGGCGGCAAGACCGACGCGGCGCCGGTCGACCTCACGAGCTTCTCGTCCGGCAGCGGTTCCCTGACCACGGCCGACACCAGTTACTACAATGGCGACGACGAGATCGCCTCCGTGCGGGTCGCCTCCGACCAGACGGTGTCGTATGGCGTCAATGCCGACAATTCCGCGTTCGAGGAGGTCATGCGCGTCCTGAAGTTCGTGGCCAACAGCACGTCGCTGTCGTCCTCGGACATTTCCAGCGCGCTCGATCTCGCCGGTACGGCGCTCGACGATACCGCCGCGGTGCAGGCCAAGCTGTCGAACGATGCGTCTGCGATCGAGACGGCGAGCTCGCGACAGACCGACTACAAGAGCTATGCCGAGACGCTGTCCAACGACCTTACGGGCGTCGACGTCGCCGCCATCACGGCACAGCTCTCGACCTACCAGGCGCAGCTCACCGCATCCTATTCGGCGCTCGGCAAGATCCTGAGCATCAATCTGGCGAGCTACCTGAAATAAGGCGGCCTATTCGGCGGCGATCCGCTCCATGGCCATGGCGCGAAGCCGGGCGCGCTGGATCTTCACGCCGTTGGCGCTGTCGGTGACCGGAAAGGCGTCCACGACGTAGATCCGCGCCGGGACTTTGTAGCCGGCGAGCCGTTCGCGCAGGCGCGCGGTCAGCGCCTGCTGCTGCGGCGGCTCGCTCGCAGGGATCACGAAGGCGACGCAGCGCGCCTGGCCCTTCAGATCGACCGCGACGACCTGGGCATCGGCGACGCCGGTGCAGGATTTGAGTTCGTCCTCGATCTCGCCGGGGGCCACCAGGAAGCCGCCGAGCCGCATGGCGTCGCCGGCGCGGGTCTCGTAGACAAAGGCGTCGTCGCCGCGCAGCCGGCCGATATCGCCGGTGCGGAAGAAACCGTCGGGGGTGATCGCATCGCGCGTCGCATCCGGATTGTTGAAGTAGCCGAGGAAGCGCGACGGCGCGCTGATCTCGAGCTCGCCGGAGACACCGTGCGCCGCAAGCTTGCCGCTCTCGGTGTCGCGCACGCGCACCTTTGCCTCGGGCGACATGGGCCAGCCGCCGCCCTCGATGCGATCTGTAAAGGCGTCGCTGAGGCGGGCGATCGAAAACAGGGCCTGCACCTCGCTCGAACCGTAGAGGCCGTACAGCGGCAGGCCGCGCGCCTCGGCCTCCGCGGCAAGCTCGCGCCAGCCAGGCTGGAACGCGGCGAAGCCGCAGACTTCGAGATGCGGGAATGGCCGCGGTGCATCGCTGAGGGCGAGAATGCGTCGGAACATCTCGTCGGAGCCGAAGGAATGCGTGATCTTCCGCGCGCCGAGAATCTTCAGGGCCGGTGCCGCCTCGAACGCGTCGAGCGCATGGATGGTCGCACCGGCTGCGATGAAGCCGAGCAGGCTGGTCATGCCGAAGGTGCCGCAGAACGGAAGCATGGCCAGCAGCGAGTGACGTCGCGCCGAGAGTTTTAGCGCTTTGGCGACGGAGACGGCGTGGCTCGCCAATGTCCGCTGCGAATGCGCGACGAGTTTGGGCCCCTTGGTCGTGCCCGAGGTCGTGTAGAGCAACACCGGCAGGTCGATATCCTCATGCGCTGGCGGCGCCGGTGGATGGGTCTTGTCGAAAGCATCGAAGCGCACGCATGGCCATTGGGCTGGGATCGCGTCCGCACCGACCACCGCGAGCGTTCGCAGCGCGGGCACGTCGTCCCTGGCGACGTCGGCGAGGATGGCGGCAAAGTCGATCGCGCGAAACGCCGCCTCGACCACCAGCAGCCTGGCGCCGGACAGCTTGAGCAGGTGCGCGACCTCGGCGCTGCGGTAGCGGGTATTGACTGCGGCGACGATCGCGCCACAGCGGGCGGCGGCGAACAGCAGCGCGACCCATTCGAGCCGGTTGACCAACCAGACCGCGACCACGTCGCCCTTGCCGATACCTTGCGCGGCAAGCCAGGCGGCAGTCCGCTCGATCTTTTCCGCGAATTCGGCGCGCGAAACCGGCGTGCCGTCGAATACGAAGGCGGGATCGACGGCGACTTCGGTATGGATCAGCGATTGCAGCGAAAATTCGTTGGCGCTCATGCCAACCGGAGTAACCCGATCGCGCAAACCTGTCTACTTGGTGCCGAACATCCGGTCGCCGGCATCGCCGAGGCCCGGCACGATGTAGCCGTGGTCGTTGAGCCGTTCGTCGATCGCGGCGGTCCAGACCGGCACGTCGGGATGCTCGCTCTGGAACTGCGCGATGCCTTCTGGTGCGGCCAGCAGGCAGACGAAGCGGATGTCGCGGGCGCCGCGCGCCTTGAGCAGGGACGCGCCGGCGCAGGCGGAGTTGCCGGTCGCCAGCATCGGGTCCATCAGGATCACGGTGCGGTCGGACAGGTCCTGCGGCGCCTTGAAGTAATATTCCACGGCCTGCAATGTTTCGGGGTCGCGGTAGAGCCCGATATGGGCGATGCGCGCCGAAGGCATCAGCGCCAGCATGCCGTCGAGGAAGCCGACGCCGGCGCGCAGGATCGGCGCCAGCGTGAGCTTCTTGCCGGCGATCTTCGGCGCCTGCATCGATGCGATCGGCGTCTCGATCTCGACCAGCTCCAGCGGCAGGTCGCGCGTCACCTCGTAGCCGAGCAGCATCCCGATCTCGTTCAGGATCTCGCGAAAGCTCTTGGTCGAACGATCCTTCTCCCGCATCAGGGAGAGCTTGTGCTGGACCAGGGGATGGGCGACGACGTGGACGTTGCTGCTGCTCATGAAACCGATCTACACGGTTCCGCGAAATTGCGCCAGATCGGCCGGTTTTTTTCCGCGGGATAGGGCGCCTCAAGCTGGCATCGCGACCTCCTTGCGGGCGCGGCTGCTTGCCTCGTAGGCAGCCATGGTCAATTCCCGGTCGATCGCCGCACGCATGGCCTCCACGGCCGGCTGGCGCAGGCGCGTCTTTGCGGTCGCATGCGACGGCTTGTGGATCGCGCGCAAGGCCGCGATGATTTCCTCGAGGGTGCTGTCGATGGCGTCAGGCGCAACCACACGGTCGAGGAAGCCTGCCGTCAATGCGTCCTCGGGCTCGTACATCTCTCCCAATGTCGCGGTGCGGCTGAGCCAGGCCGGATGCAGGCGGCTGCGCGCCAGCTCGATCGCGAAGCTCGGCGGTGCGATGCCGATCGCGACCTCGTTCAGCCCCATGCGGTGCGGCCCCCGCGCGCCGAGCCTGACCTCGCACGCGAGCAGCAGGAACGTCCCCATCGGATAGGCGTGGCCCTCCATGACGCCGATGGTCGGATGCGGAAACGACATCAGCCGCAGCGCCAGTTCGGCGCCGGCCCGGACCATCTCGAGGCTCCTGGCGGCATCGCCCGACGCAAACACCTTCAGATCGAAACCGGCGGAAAAAATGCCAGGCCGCGCCGAGCGCAGCACGGCGATTTCGGCCTCCTTCTCGGCGCGGTCGAAGGCGGCTCCGATCTCGCCCAGCATCGCTGTGGACATCACATTGACCTTGCCGTCGTCGAGCCCGATCCGTGCCACGCCGTCGGTCAGCTCGTAAGTCACTCCCTTTGGCATCTGCCTCTCCCTGTCGTTGTCACGACTTGACTGTCGGAGGCTGATGTAGACCAATCAATATAGTTTCTGTCGGAAAGGAGAGAGCCATGCCGGCCGTGCCAAAACACCGCCAGCCCATCATCAATGCCGCGGTGACGCTGTTCCGCCGCCAGGGATTTGCCCGCACCGGCCTCAACGACATCGTCGATGTCAGCGGCGCGCCGAAGGGCTCGCTCTACCATTACTTTCCCGAGGGCAAATCCTCGATCGCGGTGGCCGCGGTCGAGGAGGCCGGCCGCCGCGTGACGGCGACGGTCGCGAAGCTTGCGGAGGAGTGCGGCTCGACCGGCGAGCTGTTGCGGGCGCATGCAAGATTGCTGGCGGGCTGGATGCGGGGCTCCGGCTTTCGCAACGGCTGTCCGATCACGACCGTGCTGCTCGAGCTGGCACCGCGCGAGCGTGCAGTCACTGATGCCGGCCGCAAGGCCTACGCGGCACGGATCGCGCTGCTTCGCGACAGGCTGATGGCGGATGGGTTTGCAAGGCCGCGGGCGGAGACGCTTGCCGTGCTCTGCACGTCGGCACTCCAGGGGGCACTGATCCAGGCCCGCGTCGAACGCAGCGGCCGGCCGATCGAGATCACGGCGGCAGAATTGGCGCGCCTGATCGAGGTCGAAGCGGAGCGGTGAGCGCTAGGCCCCGAGCCCGCGCGCAACGAGCGTGATCACGATCGTCAGGATCGCGCCCCACACCAGACTCAGCGTCATGGTCAGGATCGTCGTGGTGACGGCGTGCTCGAGATGTCCCTTGAGGAGCTGCATGCTACTTGTCCGCGGCAGGCGCAGCGCCGAGGCGCATGCAGAGCAGCAAGGCACCCAGCAGAGCGACCATGATGGCGATCTTCAGCTCGATCATGGCCGCAGCCTTGCCGCCAGGCGCCCGAGAAGCCGCATCGCTGCTCCCGCCAGCACGATCAGGACATTGCCGCGATTCTCGACGTCGAGTTCGAAGGTCTCGGTCGGGAACACCAGCGCGCAGTGCTCCGGTGCACTTTGACGGTTGGCAAAATCCGCTGCCGAGCTCTTGAACAGAAACAGACCGCCGACACGTTCATTGGCCTCGCGCGCGACCCAGAGGCCGGCGCTGTTGCGTCCAATGAAGAAGGTAGGGATAGCGGCACTGAGGACATCCGGATCGAGCGGCCTGAGCGTCGCCGCCTGCTCGGTGTCGGGTTGGCGACGCGAGGCCTGAAGAGCGATTGCGGCCATTGCCGCCTCTTCACACATCTGCAAGGTCATGGGGGCCTCCCAGCCGGTCAGCCGTGCATATGCCAGACATAGATTGCGGTCCTCAGCGCGATCAGCGCCGTGAGCATGCTGCCCATCGAGAGCAGGGCGATCGCGCCGAGGGCGAGGCGCTTGAGCTGGGCCTTGCGCACCGTCGAAACCCGCAGCGAGCGGTCGGCTCCTGCGAAGGGGCGGTCAAGGCCATGTGTCAACATCGACATCCTGGAAGTCCTTGTCTGTGGAGCAGCGAGGCGCCGCTCCAATCATGCCTCGTATGATGGCCACCACCGCGTATGATTGCGAGGTGGCCGCCGCAGCTGCCGCATAGGAATGTCATAAAGACGCCGGCACGCGAGCCGTGGCTGCATGCGGCATCGCGACGACGCCCGGTCAGGCTCCGACGCTGTCGATCAGCTCCTCGTCGGCGATCGCGGCGAAGGCGCGAACCACCTCCCTCTGAGCGGCCGCGTCCAGCGGCATGATCGGGAGCCTCGTGGCCGGCGACATCAGACCCAGCACGCTCAAGGCGGTCTTGAGCGCCGCGGGGCTGTCCTTGGAGAGGCAGGCAATGAGCGGGATCAGGCGCCTGTGCAGGTAGCGGGCGGATTGCAGCCGTCCCTGCCTGACCTGCGAAAAGATCATGCGGCAGAGATCGGGAGCGATGTTTGAAATTTCCGAGATCGCGCCGTCGCCGCCGCTCGCGATATAGCCGAAGGCAGTGACGTCGTCGCCGGAGAGCAGGCGAAAGCCGGCCGGAAGGTGCCGGGCTAGGCGCATCGGGCGGATGATGTCGGCGCTCGCGTCGCGCAGGCCCACGAACTGGCGGGATTCGACGAGGCGCAGCAGCGTCTCGTCGGCGAGCGGCCGCAGCGTGCGGGAGGGAACGTCGTGCAGGATCACGGGCAGGCCGGTCCCGCCGGCAACGGCGCGGAAGTGCGCGAGCATGCCCTCTTGCATCGGCTTGTTGTAGGCGGGGACCACCGCCATGATGGCATCGGCGCCGGCGGCCTCGGCACGCCGCGCGAGCTCGATGACGTGGCTCGTCGAGTTCGAGATCGCGCCCGAGATGATCCGCACGCGGCCGCGGGCGACATCGACCGCGGTGCGAACGATCAGTTCCTGCTCGGCCGGCGAGAGCGTCGGTGCCTCGCCGGCCGTCTCGCAGACCACGATGGCGGGGACACCGGCCGCGACCTGGCGCTCGCAGAGCGCGGCGAACGCCTTGAGATCGATCGCGTCAGCCGCATCGAACGGCGTCGGCAGGTCCGGAATGAAGCCGGTGAACCAGGCAGAGGGAGGGATGAACATGGCTTGCCCGCGGAAAGGCGCCGGCTCAGGCGGCGCGCTGTGAAACGATGGTGTCGGGGCTCTTGCCCATGTCGAGCTCGATCTCGCGCGGCAGCTCGACGATGGTCTCCGGATGCTGCCCGTTCTCGAACAGCGCATATTTGACGGCCTGCGCGCGGCTGACGAACAGGCCGCCATAGAGGCCGTTCTGCTGCTGCGCGACCCATTGTCCCCTGTGGTTGCGACCGATGAAGACGATGGTCGAGGGGGAGCTGGACGAGGGAGGTTCGACGAGTTTCACGGATGTCTTCCTTCTGAACGACGCCGGCACGGGAGATATTGTCCTGCCGGCGCGCTCAATATCCGGTCTGGCGAATATGATTTCGAGGGCGCCTGCGCGGCGATCTCATAGGAAGGTCATAAAGCCGGCCGCTCAGGCCGCAGCATTGGCAATGTGAACCAGCGCGAACAGTGCGCCGAAGGCGACAGTTTCGTCCCAATGATTGAGGGCAGGGCCGAACAGCGGTTCGCGCCTGACGAGGCCGGCGAGCGCGCACAGGATGATCGACATCCAGAGCAGCACGGCGAGGCTTCGGCCAAAACCGACGCTGCCGAATGCGGCAAAGACAACGAGCAGCATGACGCGAACGGCGAAGCGTGCGATCACGCGCGCCGGGCTCAGCGTGTGCGACATGTCGGGAGCTTGCGGCACGGCGTCAATCCGTCAGGCTGCCTAGCCGAAATTGTCGCAGGCGAGCGGCTCGCAAAGCGGATCCAGCACAGGACGAACGGACGGAACGCTCGGCCGCGACGCTTCGGCGGCGAGGGCCTGGACCTCGACGAAGGCCGACAGCAGGGCGACCGCCAGGTCGCCATGGCATCCTTCGACTGCGGCGTCGAGCCAATCCGGCAATTCGCGTTCACGCGAGAGCGCGCAGTGCCATTCGCCCTCGTCATAGGCGATGCGGCGGACCCGCCACATCGGCAGG
>NZ_AKIY01000051.1 GCF_000282615.1 Bradyrhizobium sp. YR681
CCGCCGCCTATAGCGGCGGCTGGCTGAAGCTCGGCCAGAACGATCCGGCCGCGGCCGCCGCCATCCTCGAAGAGGGTTTCGTGCTGGCGCAGAAGCATGGCATCCGGCTGTTCGTGCCGGTGCTCGCCTGCCACCTCGGCATTGCCTATCTGGAGCAGGGGCTGTTCGACCGGGCCCGCGGCATGCTGACCGAGGCGCGCGAGGAGGCCAAGGCGGTCGGCTATACCTCGGCGGTGCTGCGCAGCTCGATCTATCTGGCGCTCGCCACCCATCGCCTCGGCGACGTCCAGGCCGCGCAGAACATGTTGCGCGAGGCGCGCAACACCGCCCGGCAGCAGGGCTTTGCCGGTCTTGAGGCCGAGGCGCTGTTCGGCGAAGCCGTGGTGACGCCGCCGACGGATGCGGCGAACAAGGCCGCGATCATCGTCGCCCTGCGCGCGGCCGTCGCGATCGCCTCCGAGAGCGGCGCGCTGCCGCTCCGGCACAAGGCCGAGGCGATGTTGAACGAGGCACTCGCCCGGGGCGATCAGCCGATCTGACCCCCGTCCTTCGGACGGTCGATTTTTTGCCCGTCGCGACGTTTTTATTTGCTAGTTATCACAATGGCTTAGCGTGCCGCTTCTACTGTGCATGGGGTTGTTTCGTCATGGTTTGCGGGCGGCCTTTTCAGATGTGATGACGAAGTCCCTTGCGCGCGCACCAAGGTCCGCTACCGTTGCGCCTCACCTGACGGTCAGGTGACTTTTGATGTCCATTTTTTAGCATCCGATTTCATCGGCGCCGCGAGGGCGCGACGCCCACGGCAAGAGGCGGGGGCCATGATCACACGGGACCAGTCGGCACTCCTGGCGCCGGTCGAGCGCGATTTGCGGCTCGATCTGTTCCGCGGCATCGGGTTGTGGATGATCTTCCTCGACCACATTCCGCACGACGTCGTGGCCTGGCTGACCTTGCGCAATTACGGCTTCAGCGACGCCGCCGAGTTCTTCGTCTTCATCTCCGGATACCTGGTCGGCTGGATCTACGGACCGATCGTCGCCGGCGGCTGGTTCATCGCGGCGCTGAAGCGGCTGTGGCGGCGTGCGGCCGAGCTGTACGTCGCCCACATCATGCTGTTCCTGCTGTTCACCGCGCAGATCGCGCGCACGGTCAGGCGGTTCGACAATCCGATGTATGCGGACGAGTTCAACGTTCACAACTTTCTCGACCATCCCGACATCCTGATCGGCCAGGCGCTCTCGCTGCGTTACAAGCCGGTCAATCTCGACGTGCTGCCGCTCTACATCACGCTGGTGTTCGCCGCGCCCTTCATCGTGTGGGGCCTCGTGCGCCGGCCGAACCTGACGCTCGCCGCCTCCGTGGTTCTCTATGGGCTGTCGCGTTGGTTCGACTGGAACATCGCCTCCTACCCGCCCGGCACGACCTGGTACTTCAACCCGTTCTGCTGGCAGCTGATGTTCGTGTTCGCGGCCTGGTGCGGCATCGGCCAGATCGGGAAGGTCGCGACATGGGTGTGGTCGAAGACGGTGATGGGCCTTGCCGCGGCGTGGATCGCCTTCGCGCTCCTGATCGTGATGACCTGGCACATCCACGCGCTCGAGGCGATGATCCCGAAATGGATGATCAAGGCGATCTACCCGATCGACAAGACCGACCTCGACATGCTGCGCTTCACGCACTTCCTGGCGCTGGCGATCTGGGTGACCTATTTCGTTCCGCGGCACTGGAAGGCGCTGCATTCGAAATGGCTGCGCCCGGTCATTCTCTGCGGCCAGCATTCGCTGCCGATCTTCTGCCTCGGGGTATTCCTGTCGTTCTCCGCGCACTGGATCCTGACGCAATACACCAAGGGCGTCTGGGAGCAGCTCCTCGTGTCCTTGGCCGGCATCCTGATTCAGATCGGCGCCGCGTGGCTGCTCGACCGCGCCCGCAAGGTGCCGGAGCTGTTCGTGAAAGTGACCGAGGAGGAGGAGCCTGACGAGGTCACGCCGGACAGCACGCCGGCGGCGACCGTCGCCATGGCGCCTGCCAGCCGTTGAAGAAACACGTCGCCCGCCTTCTCGTGGAGAGGTTCATGTCCAGACGTTTGCTGACGATCGCCGGCCTGCTTCTGCTCCTCGCCGGCGGCGCCTCCGCCGAGCCGCCGTCGCCGGAGGCGATGACCGCGGCGCGCAAGCTCGTGGTGACGCTGAGGATCGCGGACCAGTATCGCAACGCGCTTCCGCAGCTCCTGCTCAAGCTCAGGCCCGTGGTCGCGCAGGACCGGCCGGAGATCGAGCGCGACTATGACGCGATGACGGCGCCCGGAGCCGAGATTTACGCCCCGTACGTCAACGCGATGATCGACCAGATCGCCGCCGCTTATGCCGCAACTTTCACAACGGACGAATTGCGGCAGATCGAGGCGTTCTATGCCGGGCCGGCCGGACAGAAATATCTGGAGAAGTCGGATGCGCTGGCGCAGGCGAGCGCGCAGATCGGCCAGGACGTCAGCCAGAAGGCCGGCGACGAACTGAAGCAGCGCCTGACCGAGGCGCTGCGGCAGAAAGGGAAAAAGCCGTAGACCGCCATGCTCAGTGGATCGCCGCGTACATGATCCTTTCCTCCGTCGCATCCAGCGCCGAGAACTCCTCCACGACCTTGCCCTGGCGGGAGACCAGAATGCGGTCGGAGAGCGCCATGATCTCGGGCAGATAGGACGAGATCACCACCACCGCCTTGCCCTCGTCGGCGAGCTGATTGATCAACTCGTGGATCTCGACGATGGCGCCGACATCGACGCCGCGGGTCGGCTCATCGAAGATGATCAGGTCCGGCTCCTGCACCAGTGATTTTGCGATCACGACCTTCTGCTGATTGCCGCCGGAGAGCTCGACCACCTTGGCGTGGTCACCGATGGCGCGCACCCTGAGCTTCTCGATCCAGGTCTTGCCGATCGTGTCGGTCTCTTTCCGCGACAGCAGCATGCGTCCGCCAGGAAATTTCGACAGCAGTCCGAGATAGATGTTACGGGCGATCGAGGACGTCTCGAAGAAGCCCTCGACCTTGCGGTCTTCGGTAACATAGGCGATGCCGGCCTTCACTGCGGGCGCCGGCACCCGGTAGCGCACCGGCTTGTCGTGCAGCAAAATCTCGCCGCCGTGGAAGAAGTCGCGCTTGAGCACGCCGGAGACGATCTTGAACGTCTCGGTGCGGCCCGCGCCGACCAGGCCGAACACGCCGGTGATCTGGCCCGCGAAGACCGACAGAGAATTGTTCTTCACCATCGGAGCCATCTTCAAATTCTGTACCGTCAGCACGCGCGCGCCCGCCGGCCGGACGCTGCTCTTCCGCGTGCCGTAGAGTGTGTTGGAGAGGTCGCGCCCGACCATGGCCTGAATGATCGCCGCGCGGTCGAATTTGGCAGCGTCGTCGGTCACGACGTGCTTGCCGTCGCGCAGCACCGTGATGCGGTCGGCCAGCAGCAGCGCCTCTTCCAGCGCATGCGAGATGAAGACGATCGAGACGCCGCGCTTCTTGAGATCGCGGACGAGGTCGAAGAAGTATTTCTTCTCCTCCGGCGTCAGCGACGCGGTCGGCTCGTCGAAGATGATGACCTTGGCGCGGTGCAGGACCGCGCGCGCGATCTCCACCATCTGCTTCTTGGCCGCGCCGAGGCCGCTCACGGTCGCGGTCGGCGTGACGTCGAAATTGAGCGATTGCAGAAACTGCTGCGCAGCGATGTAGATGCCGCGCAGGCGGTTGTAGAACTTCTCCTGGCCGAGAAACAAATTCTGCGCGACCGTCATGGTCGGCACCAGGCTGTTCTCCTGGAACACCATGGCGATGCCGAGATTGCGCGCCTCCAGTGGCGTCCGCGGCGCGACGTCCGCCCCGTCGACCGCCATGGTGCCTGACGTCAGCGTCACCACGCCGGCCATCACCTTGGTCAAGGTCGACTTGCCGGCACCGTTCTCGCCGACCAGTGCGTGGATCTCGCCGCGGCGGAGATCGAAGTCGACCCCGTCGATGGCGGGTACGCCAGCGTAGAGTTTTGTGGCCTTGCGCAGCGAGAGTGCGATATCGCTCATGAGCAGAACTCCTCGGCAAGCCCGGCCAGCGGCAGGCGC
>NZ_AKIY01000052.1 GCF_000282615.1 Bradyrhizobium sp. YR681
CGAATTTCTGTAAAGGCGAATGTTTTCGCGCAGGTGGATTGACCCCGCGATTGGGTGTTTTGCCCGTCGTGCAACGCAAGGGATTGTAGCCCGGATGAGCGAAGCGACATCCGGGATTCTGGCGACCGGCGGTCCCGGATATCGCTTCGCTCATCCGGGCTACGAAAGACGGACCCTCACGGCCGCCGGCACACCAGATCGATCTCGATCAACGCGTCGTAGGCGAGCCCGGTGACGCCGACGCAGGTGCGGGCCGGCAGCCGGTCCGGCGGGAAGAAACTGCGATAGGTCTCGTTCATCGCCGCGTAATCTTCCTTGAAACGCGTCAGATAAATGCGGGTCATCACGACGTGCTCGAGGCCGAGATCGAGGCCGGCCAGAACCACCTTCAAATTCTCCATCACGGCCCGCGTCTGCGCCTCGATGCCGTCGGGCAGCACGCCTGGCGCCTGCGGCGTATCCGGCATCTGGCCGGTGACGAAGACAAAGCCGTCGGTCTCGACGGCGTGGCTGAAGGGCGCGACCGGCTTCGGGCCGCCGCTGATCATGTGGAATTTCACCAAGAATGTCCTTGTTAAGTCGCGTCCTGAAACAGGCGCTTGCTGATGATGGCGTGCACGCCCCAATTGCCGTCGACCACCTGGGTGACGCCGAAATCGACCGCGGCCGACATCAGCGCGATCGCCTCGTCCTCGCTGAGGCCCTTCACGTTCATCAGGAAGCGCCGCATCTTGCGGAACGCGTCCTTCATGGCGAGATCGAGCGAGGACTTTGCGTAGACCTCGCTCTGCCCCTGCGCGCCGAACTCGGCGAGATAGTTGGGATGGCTGAAGCCCGTCAGCACCCAATCGGTTTCGGTCTCGATCAGGGGATAGGAGAGATCGGCAAAGGGCTGGCCGGCCAGATCGGCCTTCTTGTGCAGGATCACCTCGAACGTGCCCGTCATGGAGCATTCGATCGCGGTGCCGCTGAGCTCGCCGTCGCCCTGCGTCGCGTGGGAATCGCCGACCGACAACAGCGCGCCGGGCACGGAGACCGGAAGATAGACGGCCGATCCCTTCCCCAGCCGCCAATTGTCGAGATTGCCGCCGAAATAGGATGGCGGCACGGAGTCGACGAAATCGACCTCGCGCGGCGCCACCGCGATCACGCCGAAATGCGGACGCAGGGGAATGCGGATGCCGTCGAGCACGGCGTGGCGGCGCTTCACGGTGCCCGATACAATGGGGACACCGGGATAATCGTAGGTGGTGTGCACGACGCCAAAGGGATCGGTCTGAGGCTCCCAGCGGTAGGAATAGAGCGCACGGGCATGCGGCTCATCGGGATCATCGAATATCTCGTAGATTGTGACGACCTCGCGCGGCTTGGGCCCGCCGAGAAACTCGTTGTAGTGATAGCCCCACCAGGCCGCGACCGAGGAGCCGAACACGCGGCCGGCATGCTCCGGATTACGGCTCGCGCGCGGCACGATGTCGAGAATGCGCACCTCCAGCACGTCGCCGGGCTGGGCGTCCTTCACCGCGACCGGCCCGGTGCAGATGTGCACGCCAAACCCCTCGCCGGCGCCGCGGCCGAACACGCTGGCATCCATCGGCCCCGCGCCGCGGCGGTCGACGTTCTTCTTGTCGGCGGTCCAGCCGAACACGCTTTCGGCGCCGGCATCTCCCGCGATCATCAGATCCGGTGCGTCGGAGGCGTGCTGGGTCAGCGTCTCGATGGTGATGGTGTCGCCTGAGGCGATCTCGATCTGAGGCGGCAATGAGCGGCTGAAATAACCCCAATGAATGCGACCGGATTCGACCGGAAGATGGTGATGCCGGCGCTCCGCTGTGGTTCGCTCTCCGGCGTCGGGACAAGCGATGTGGCTGCGGGCCTCCACGCCCGGATGCACGCGAAGTTGCGCCAGCGCCTCCTGCGGCCAGCCACGCTGGCCGGCAATGCCGTGCTGCAAGGTCGCCCGCTCCGCCTCCTGCTGGCGGAACTCGCGCGGCGGCAGGCCGAAGCGATGGCGGAAGGCGCGGCTGAAATGCGCGGAATCGCCAAAGCCGTAGGCGTAGGCGATCTCCGAGATCGAGCGATGCGCTTCGGTCGGGTTGGACAGATCGGCCCAGGCGCGCTGGAGGCGGCGCTCGCGGACGTAATGTGTGAAATTGTCGCCGACGGTCTCGAACAGCTTCTGCAGATAACGCTCGGAAATTCCCTCGGCCTGCGCGACGCGCGCCGGCACCAGATCGGGATCGTCGAGGCGGCGCTCGATGGTCTGGCAGATCCGGTGCAGCAGCGCGGCTTGCGTCGCGCTCGATCCGGCATCGGACGCCGAGGCCGCCAATTGATGCGCGAGTGTCAGGAGAAGATCGACGAGAGAGTGTGCGACCGCATTCCATTCGGCATCGCCGAGTGTGTCGAGCGAGCGCGCAGTCGCATCAAGCAGGCGCGCAAAGACGTCGGCGAAGCCGCTGGGTGGAACGACGCGGGGCTCGCCCAGCCGTGGCTTGCCCGAGAGCCGGCCGTGCAGCGCGTCCGAGGTCACCGACAGCACGATCGCGCGCATGTCGCGCTGGAACACGATGCTCCAGTCCCCGCTTCGCGGCAGCAGCACGAGATGACCGACGGGAACGATGCGATGGCCGCCGGCGCTTTTCAGCACCATGCCGTCCTCGAGCGGCATCAGCGCGATCGGAAGGTCTTCGTTGGATTGCGCGAGCGGTCCGACGCTCTGCGCGCCCGCCGCCATGCGCGTCAACGCGACGCCCACGGCGTGACGATGCGACGCCGTCGCGTGGCCGTCATAGAAGGAATGAGCGGTTGCCGGCTGCAGGCCGACCGCGGCCAGCACGTCCCGCCAGGCTTCGGGGCGGTCGTCTTGCGCGTAGGACTCGCTCGTGAAGGGGCGGAAGCTCATCGGATCGACCCAGATTGCAGTGGATCGAAGCAACCTCTGTGCCAGCCGCACGCGGTCGTCCGTCGCAGCGACCGGGCGCAGATGAGGTTCGGTGGTCATGCGAGCATCCGGGAAATGGGCTTTGCTTCAGAGTGTTAGAGCATCAACCACGCTGCGTAGCCCGGATGGAGCGAAGCTTAATCCGGGAGTCAGGCCGCCATTGACGCTGTCCCGGATTGCGCTTCGCTCCATCCGGGCTACAGGGCGTCAATCGCACCGGAAGATGTTCTTGCGGATCGTGCCGTGGACGCCCCAATTGGCGTCCACCACCTGGGTGACGCCGAAATCGGCGCCGACCGACAGCAGCGAGATTGCCTCGTCCTCGCTGAGGCCGTGCACGGTCATCAGGAACCGCCGGAGTTTCCTGAACGCATCGCGCATCGCACGGTCGAGGCTCGAGTGATTGGCAATCTCGGTTTGTGCGTCGGCGCCGAGCGTCGCGAGATAGTTCGGATAGGTAAAGCCGTAAAACGACCAGGCGTGATCGGTCTCGAGCATGGGATGATCGAGGCCTTCCAGGTTCGTGCCGGCGAGATCAGCCTTCTTGTGCAGGATGAACTCGAAATCACCGGTCAGCGAGGTCTCGATCGCGGTGCCGCCGAGCTCGCTGTCGCCTTGCGCGGCGTGGGGATCGCCGACCGAGAAATAAGCGCCTGATACCGCGACCGGATAGAACATCCGTGCGCCCTTGCCGATACGCCAGTCGTCGATGTTGCCGCCGGTGTAGCTCGGCGGAATCGAGCTGACGAAATCGGCTTCCGACGGCGCAAGGCCCATGGTGCCGAAATGCAGCCGCGCCGGCACCTTCACGCTGGAGAGAATGTTCTCACGCTTCTTGATGGTGGCATGATCGACGCGCACGCCGGGATAGTCGATCATTGAATGCACGATGCCGTCGGGGTCGGTCTGCGGCGTCCAGACGTAGTTGTAGACCGCTTTCGCATAGGGCTCGCCCGAGGTGTCGAGCTCGAAGATCGTGACGACCTCGCGCGGCTTCGGCTCCTCGATCAGATCGTGATAGTGGAAGCCCCAGTTCGCCGCGACGTTGGAGCCGAAGCAGCGGCCGGCATGGCAGGCGCTGCAGCTCGGCCGCGGCCGGACGTCGAGGATGCGCACTTCGAGAATGTCGCCGGGCTCGGCGCCTTCGATTGCGACGGGACCAGTGAGCAGATGCACGCCGATCCCCTCGCCTGCGCCGCGGATGAACGGGCCTTCCGTCGGACCGGAGCCGCGTCGCGCCACGGCCTTGTGCTCGCGAGTCCACTGGAACACGCTCTCGGCGCCGGGATCGCCCTGGATCATGCGTTCGTAATCGTCGTTGGCGTGATGGGTCAGCGTCTCGATGGTGGCGCGGTCGCCGGAGCGCAGCGTGAGGGCCGGCGCGACGATCTTGGAGAAATAGCCCCAGTGGACAGTTTTCGGGGAAACCGGCAGCGTGAAATGCTTCATGACGTGGTCTCTTCTAACTTGGCCTCATCAGGGAACGCGGTCTTGAGCGTTGCGGACGCGGCTCTCATCGCACCGCCTCCGGAGTCTTGTCGGCTTCCATCACGCTGAGGAAACGCGCCGTCAGCGGATTGCGTGGATTGGTGAGCACCTCGTGCGCCGGCCCCTCCTCGATGATCGTGCCGCCGCTGAGGAAAGCGACGCGGTCGGCAACTTCGTCGGCGAAACGGATCTGGTGCGTCGAGATGATCATGGTGAGGCCGTCGTCGATGGCCAGGCGCCGGATCACCTCCAGCACCTCGTTGACGAGTTCGGGATCGAGCGCCGAGGTCGGCTCGTCCAGCAGCAGCACGCTCGGATTGGGCGCGAGTGCGCGGGCAATGGCGACGCGCTGCTGCTGACCGCCGGACAGATGCCGCGGCAGCGCATCGGCACGATGCGAGAGCCCGACCCGGTCGAGCAGCTCGTTGGCGCGGCGGTCGGCATCGATCCGGGTCATGCCGTGAACCCAGCGCAAGGGACCGGCGATGTTCTCTTTCGCCGAGAGATGGGCGAACAGGTTGAACTGCTGGAACACCATGCCGACGCCGACGGTCGCCCGCTCATTGGCGAGATCGCGGGGCGACAGCGGCTTGCCGCTCTCGTGGAAACCGAGGCGCCGTCCGCCGACGCGCACGGTGCCGGAATCCCAGCTTTCGAGATGGTTGATGCAGCGGAGCAGCGTGCTCTTGCCGGAGCCGCTGGGCCCGAGCAGCGCCACCACCTCGCCGACGCGCACCGTGAGATCGAGGCCGCCGAGCACCTTTTGCGCGCCATAGCTCTTGGTGAGGTCCTTGGTCTCGACCGCGATATTGTTGCGCGCGATCGTCGTGGCGCGGCGTGCGCGCTCCTCACGCGTCAGCGCCAGCGGCGGCGTGTCGGCAGGCTCAGCCTGCACGGGTTCGGGATCGTGCGCGGTGGCCTCGGCGAGTTCGAGCTTGGTCGTGAGGTCGACGCGACGCCACGGCAGATAGTCGGCGAGCTTGCGCTGGCGCGCCTTGGCCCGGTCGAGATCGAGCAGCCATTCGACGAACAGCTGAATGACGCTGATGGCGAAGGTCAGCACGAGATACAGAAGACCGGAGGCAAAGAAGATCGAGAAGAAGTCGAAGGTCGAGGACGCCAACTGGGTCGAGCGCAACGTCAGCTCCTGCACCGCGACGACGGAGGCGAGCGAGGAGTTCTTCAGTGCGCTCACGGCCTCGTTGCCGAAGGCCGGGATCATGGTGCGGATCGCCTGCGGCGCGATCACCCGCCACATCAGGATCCGGGGCGTCATGCCGAGCGCCTGGCCTGCCGTCACCTGCCCGCGATCGACACCGAGCACGCCGGCGCGCAGCATCTCGGCGATGAACGGCGCCTCGTTGCAGGCGAGCGCAAGGCCGGCGGCCAGCACCGCCGGAAGCTTGATGCCGATATGCGGCAGCGCGTCGTAGGCGAACACCATCTGCAGGATCAGCGGCGTGCCGCGGAAGATCACGGTGTAGGCCCTGGCGATCGCCGCCAGCAGCCAGAAGCGCGAGAGCTGCATGCCGGCGAGGATCAATCCGAGGATCAATCCGCCGCCGAGCCCGAGGGCGGTCACCTCGAGGGTGAGCTCGATGCCCTCGAGCAGATACGGCATGGTCAGATAATGGAGGAACAGCGACATCGGTCGGCCGTCATCAGAGCGGGATTAAGTTTGAAGGTGAGCGAGCCCGGCTCGGTCCACCTCTCCCGTAGGGAGAGGTCGGATCGAATCGACAGATGCGATCCGGGTGAGGGGTTACGCTGCACCGAGTTTGCCGCGCCCCCTCACCCGGCGCTTCGCGCCGACCTCTCCCCGCCAGGGAGAGGTAAACCGCGCTAGTCGGCCGTCAGAATGTCCGGCTCCTTGAAGTTGTTCACGTCGAGCCCGTGCTTCTTCAGGAGCTCCATATGCGTGCCGGCCTTCTGCACCTCGATCAGCGCGGCGAGCACGGCGTCGCGGAATTTCGGCTTGTCCTTGGGAACGGCGATGCCGACCGAATACGGGATCGTCACCGCGATCGCCTTCTCCAGCTTGTCCGGATAGGCCTTCACCGCGCTGTCGACCGTGTTGACGTCGTTGACATAGGTGTCGGCGCGGCCGGCGAGGATCGCCTGGATGCAGTTGGCGTTGTTGTCATAGAGCTGGACGGTCGGCTCGGGCTTGCCGGCCTTCTTGCACTCGGGCATCAGGGCCTGGATCAGGGGCACCTCGACATAGCCGGTGTTTTCGGCGGCGGCAGCCCCGCACATCGACATGTTGATGCCGTTGATGCCCTTCGGATTGCCCTTGGCGACCAGCACGCCGTCGAACACCTTCGAGTAGGTGATGAAGTCGGCCGCCTTGGCGCGCTCCTTGGTGGCGTAGATGTCGGAGATGACGATGTCGGCCTGACCGGCAGCGAGGGTCGTCAGCAGCGCCGCGAACGTCACCGCCTTGTAGGTCAGCTTGAAGCCGAGGCATTCGCCGATGGCTTCGCCGAGATCGATGTCGAAGCCGATATATTTGCTGGGGTCCTTCGGGTCGATGGTCTCATAGCCCGGCGTGTGCGGGTTGATGGCGTTGACGAGTGTCTTGCCCTTCCAGTCCGGGTATTTCTCCTGGAGTGCAGCGCAGGCGGCGGGCGCTGCGGCCTGCGCGCTCAGCGGTGCCGCGGCGACGAGGCCGACAGCGATGGTGGCGCCGAGCACCACTTTGCGCCACGGCAATGACGCGCGTGCGATCCCCCGCCGCACGTTCTGCGGTACTTGGGGCAATACCCGTGTCTGCATCTCCAGCTCCTTCGAATTGTCATGGCATTGGCCATGTTCCAGATCTCGGGAGCGAGCCTAGGTGGAGTGCGCCGGGGAAAGCTTGTCCGCGGGCGTACAAAAAATTGGACGGATGGAGCCCGCGATTTGGGCAGGCGGCTGCACAAAAACTGTTCGTGCTTGAGGCGCGCTACGGCACGCAATTCCGAATTCGGGAGAACCACATTATTCGGGAAGAAGCCATGATCTGCCCGATCCGAGACCGATTGATGAGATCATTTGACGGAAATATCGCGAACGCCGGCACTAATGGGCAGCCGGGCCGACGCATCTTTGCGCGATATCCACAGCACTCCACAGCCTGTCCGCAGCATATCCACAGGCCGACTATGCCGGATTCGTAAGCGCTAGCGAGGTACTTGCTGCGCACAAACCCACAGGGCCGGTATGTCAGCCGCCGGCCTGATCGAACACGCTGCGGCAAGCTTCGCTCAAGCTTGATCGGTTACGGCGCAGGCACGCGGTGATGGCGCGGACGTTGGGGATCTCGCCGGCGCAGAGCCGGTAGACGTCGGGGGTGCAGGCCCGGCGCTGCTCGGGCGTTCCCTGCTGTGCATGGGCGGCCGAGGCAAACATCGTCAGGAACAGCCCGACCGTCGAGGCGCGGCGCGCCCGGCTCTTCACACCCGCAAACCGCAAGAACCTCGCCTTCATGACCGCTCTCCCGTTCTGCCCGTCCCGGCCTGCATTGGCCGGTGCGTGAAGGGGTAGGAGAAATAAACCGCTGAGAATGTGATCTCTTTCACATTGGCAGCCGGCCAGCGGCGACTAGGGTTCCGTGGGGATTTTTGGAAATCGCTAACCATACGGGACCCGATCGCCGGATCGTTAAAATGCGAACGATCGGTTCAATCGGGTAACAAACCGGCTTTGCGACATTGCGCCATCCGCGTTGTGCGAGGGTGCGATGAGCGAAGCCGAATTCAACTTGCTGCTGGATGCCGTCCAGGACGCCATGGTCCATGACGATCCGGCGTTCGCGTCGGAGGAGGAATTCGTGCCCCGCTCGTGGAGCTTCGTCGCGACGCCAAAGGCCGCGAATGACAATGAAGGCGCCTGGCCTCTCCTGCCGTTTCCCGACGGCTGGTACGCGGCCTGCTGAGGCCACCTTCAACGTAAACCGATGCGCCCGCTCCTGCGGGCGTTTTGCTAACAGCCCTGCGCCGGACCGGCGCGGCCCCGATCAGGTCTTGACGCGCTCCTCGCCATCCTGCGGCGCCCGATCGGGTGCGGCCGGTGGAAAGATGCTGTCGTAGATCGCGCGCGCCTCGCGAATGAGACGAGCCCGCTCCAGCTCGGATTTCGGGACGAATCGGACGACGTCGCTCACGTGCTCTCCAGCTCCAGGGGTTCGTGACGCATCACTTCGCAGATGCGAAGTCTATGCCATCGGGCCTGAATCGCTGGTTTCCGCCAAGCCCCGGGCAAACCCGGTGTGCGCGGCCCAAAAAAGGCACGCAGCCGGGCTCGGTCGGAACCGCGGTGACATCGAATTTTCGCTGGAATATCAGAAGCTTGTGATGGAGGCCACGACCAGAATTGAACTGGTGTACACGGTTTTGCAGACCGTTGCGTAACCACTCCGCCACGTGGCCCCGTAAGGGCGGACCAATATAGGGGATCAATGGCTTAGGCAACCCCGAGCGAGTGGCTACGCCTTCGGTCCACCGAGATACCGGCCCAAAATTTCGTCGGTCGCTCCGATCGCGGCGATCCGCCCCTGCTCCAGCAGGATCGCGCGGTTGCAGGTGCTCTGGATCAGCTCGATGTCGTGCGAGGCCAGCACCAGGATGCCGGCGCGGGCGACGATCTCGTCGAGCCGCTGCCGCGCCTTGCGGCGGAATTGCTGGTCGCCGACGCCGATCCATTCGTCGAGCAGCACGATCTCGCCTTCCACTGCGGTTGCGACCGCGAAAATCAGGCGCAGCATCATGCCGCTGGAATAGGTCCGCAGCGGCAGGTCGAGCCGGTCGCCGAGCTCGGTGAACTCGGCGATCTCCGTGCGGCGGGCGTCGATCTCGGCCCGCCGCGCGCCGATCACGAGCCCGCGCCGCATGATGTTCTCGTAGCCGGTGGCTTCCTCGTCAAAGCCGGCCGAGAGATCGAACAGCGACAGGCAGCGGCCGATGACGTCCACGCTGCCCCCGGTCGGATGATAGATGCCGGCGAGCACCCGCAGCAGCGTGGTCTTGCCGGCGCCGTTGGCGCCGATGATGGCGAGGCGGTCGCCGGCGCGGATATCGAGACTGACGTCGCTCAGTGCGGTGACGATGTGCGGGACTGCCGCCGTCCGCCGCAGCGTCACGGCATTGACGAAACGGCTGCGCAGCGAGCGGTCGCGGAACGACAGCACCGGAAAGGTGACCGAGACGTTGCGCAGCACGATGCGGGCGGCAAGGCTCATGCGCGTCTCACAGCCAGTACGCCACGCGATGGCGGTAGCGCGCGTAATAGCCGAGGCCGATCGCGGCCATGACGGCCGCGTAGATCACCCCGAGCAACCATTGCTCGGCGTCGGTCGGCTGCGACAGCAGCGGCCTGCGCACGAGGTCGAGCAGCGTCGCGAACGGATTGGCGCGGATCAGCCAGTCAAACGCGGTGCCGCGCACGGTGTCCTCGGTCCAGATGATCGGCGTCAGGAAGAAGACGAATTGCAGGCCGCTGACGATCGCAGAGCCGATGTCGCGAAAGCGCGCGCAGAGCATGCCGAGCGCGACCGAGCCGCCGAGGAGAACGACGAGCAGGATCGCAAAGCCGGGGATCGCGAGCAGCATGTTCCAGTGCAATGGCCATGGCATCACGGCGTAGAGCAGGACGACGATTACCAGGTGATGCGCGAAGATCAGGACGTTGCGCGCGAGCATCTGGAGGACATGAACGATCAGCGGCGCCGGCACGGCCTTGATCAAATGGCCTGACGCCACGAAGATGTTGGAGCCCTCCTGGAGCGTCGTCGCGATCAGCGTCCAGACGATCAGTCCGACGGCGAAATGCGGCAGGAAGGTCGCGATATCCTGCTTGAACAGCGCCGCGTAGACCGTGCCGACACTGGCGATCGTCGCAGCCAGCGTCAGCGTGATCCAGAGCGGGCCGATCACGGTGCGCCGGTAGCGCAGCGAAATGTCCATCAGCGCCAGCGTGCCCCAACGATCGAGCCGCGTCGCCTGTGCCAGGATTTCCCTCGTCGCGAGCTGAATTCGACTGCCCCTTCCGATTCCGGTACTCCAATGCCGTAACAGGATAGCAGGCCTATCGGCCGGTCGTCTTTATCCGGCGGCCCCCCGTGCAGCAATCAACCGTATGGATGAAGACGGCCGAAGTCAGGCGCGTTTGCCCCGCCGCACGCCGCGCCGGCGGTCCTTGACCGCCGGTTTTGGCGCCAGTTCAGGCATCTCGGCCTGGACCTCGCGGTAGCGCGCCAGCATCCGCTCGAAGCTCGCATTCAGCGTCTCGGCAATGTCGGGACGCCGCTCGAGGCCGGCCAGGATCGTCGCGGCAGCCTCGATGGTGGAGAGCCCGTCCTTGCGGGGCTCCTTGCGCAGGCGCCCGTAACGGGAGGGATGCGCCGGGTTGAGGATCACGCGCTGGCACTTGAGCATCCAGGGATTGCGCCACCACAGCGCCTTGGCCTGGCTCCAGGTGCCGTCGAGCAGTACCACGCCTTCGAGCTTGCCGAGGCGCTCGCGCTGCTTGTCGGCGACCTCGCCCTTGCGGTTGAGCGCGACGATCTCGGCCTCGGTCTCAAGGTCGGTCGCCTTTGCCGAGCCGAGATAGAGCACGGCCCAGTGCGAGGCGTTCTCGATCGGGTGCCCGATCGCCTTGGACAGGCTCGGCCAGGACAGGCCGACCCGCACCACGGCCTTGGGGAAGTGCTTGGCGGTCAGCCGCGCGGTGCCAAGCGCCCTGTCCTGCTCCTGCGGATGCTGGAGGATCAGGAGGCCAAGGCGATTCTCAATGGGCGTGACGCTGTCGCAGATGCACAGCGGCATCGGCTTCTGGCAGTGCGGGCATTCGGGGATCGGATCGGCCGGCGCGGCGACGGTGGGGTTCGACATGGCCGCCGCTATACGCTTCATGCGGCGCTTCAACAACCTATTCCGCCGGCGCAGCCAGCGGGCGCGGCTCGGAGCGGCGGCGCAGGCGGTCGATCAAGAGGTAGATTACCGGCGTCGTATAGAGCGTCAGGATCTGCGAGACGAACAGGCCGCCGATGATGGTGATGCCGAGCGGGCGCCGAAGCTCGGTGCCCGGCCCGGTCGCAACCACCAGCGGAATGCCGGCGAACAGCGCCGCCATGGTCGTCATCAGGATCGGGCGGAAACGCGCCTGACAGGCCTCGAAAATCGCCTCCGCCGAGGACAGGCCGCGCTGGCGCTCGGCGTCGAGCGCAAAGTCGACCATCATGATGCCGTTCTTCTTGACGATGCCGATCAACAGGATGATGCCGACGAAGGCGATCACGGTCAGCGGCGTATTGGTGATCTGCAGCGCCAGCAGCGCGCCGAGCCCGGCCGAGGGCAGCGTCGAGATGATCGTGAGCGGATGGGCGAGGCTCTCATAGAGTACGCCGAGCACGATATACATCGCCACCAGCGCGCCGAGGATCAGCAGCGGCTGCCGTCCGCTGGTCTTGGCGAAGTCGCCGGCATTGCCGTCAAAGCTGCCGCGGATGCCTTCCGGCATGTGTAGCTCCTCGACCGCGCGCTGGATGTTTTGCGTGGCGGTCTGGAGCTGCACGTCAGGCAGCAGGTTGAACGATACCGTGGTCGAGGGGAACGACTGCGAATGATAGACCGCGAGCGCTGCGAGCCCGCGCGTCGCGCGCACCACGGCCGACAGCGGCACCTGCACGTCGCCCGCGCCTGCGACATAGATGCGTTCGAGGTTGGAGGGATCGACCTGGAATTTCGGGTCGATCTCCAGCACCGTCATGTACTGGTTGCGCTGGGTGTAGATGATCGAGATCTGCCGCTGCGAGAACGCGTTGTTCAGCGCATTGTCGATGTCCTGGACGCGGACGCCGAGCGCCGAGGCCTTCTGGCGGTCGATCGAGAGCGTCAGTTGCAGTCCGCCGGGATCGCGATCGCTGGAAATGTCGGTGATGCCCTCGACGCTCTCCATGCGCTTGGCCACGATCGGCGCCCATTGCTGCAACAGGCCGAGATCGGTCGAGGAGAGCGTGTACTGGTAATCGGAATCGCTCTGCCGCCCGCCGGCGCGCACGTCCTGGGCGGCGAACATGAAAAGACGAATGCCGGGCACCGGGAACAGCGCGCGCCTGAGCCGGTCGATCACCACCTGCGTCGAGACGTGATCGCGCTCTTCAGGCGGCTTCAGGCTGATGAACATGGTGCCACGGTTCGAGGTCGCAGCCCCCGGCCCCCCGCCGCCGCTGCCGACGGTCGAGCCGATGCCCGCCACGGCCGGATCCTGCATCACGATATCGGCAAGCCGCTGCTGGAGGCCGAGCATCGACTGGAATGAAATGTCGGCCGAGGCGCGCGTCGCGCCGATGACGAAGCCGGAATCGTCGGTCGGGAAATAGCCCTTGGGGACCTTGATGTAGAGCACCACCGTCAGGCCGATGGTGGCGAAGAACACCAGCAGCGTCAGCAGCGGGTACTCCAGCACGTTGCGCAAGCTGCGGGCATAGAACGTGACGATGCGCGACAGCGAGCCCTCGATGAGGCGATCGAACAGCGTCGCGGTGCCCGACGTGGTCTGCCGGATGTAATGGGCGCAGATCATCGGCGTCACCGTCAGCGACACCACCGTCGAGACCAGAATCGCGAAGGTCAGCGTCAGCGAGAATTCGCGCAGGAGGCGGCCGACGATGCCGTCCATGAAGATCAGCGGCGTGAACGCCGCGATCAGCGACAGGCTGATCGAGACCACGGTGAAGCCGATCTGCCGGGCACCCTCCAGCGCCGCCTGCATCGGCCGCATGCCGTGCTCGAGATTGCGGTACATGTTCTCGATCATGACGATGGCGTCGTCGACCACGAAGCCGACCGAGATCGCCAGCGCCATCAGCGACAGATTGTCGATCGAGAAGCCGGCGACCCACATCCCGGCGCAGGTCCCGGCCAGCGCCAGCGGCACCGAGATGCCGGCCGCGATCGTCGGCGTGACCCGCCGCAGGAACACGAACACCACGACCATCACCAGGACGGCCGTCGCCAGCAGCGTCCATTGCATGTCCAGCACGCTGGCGCGGATCGTGCTGGTGCGATCGACCAGCGTGGAGATGTCGACGCCGGCCGGAATCCATTGCTTCAGGTCCGGGATCAGGGCCTTCACGCGATCGACGGTGTCGATGACGTTGGCGTCGCCCTGCTTGGTGATCTGGATCAGGACGGCCGGCTGCTTGTTGAACCAGGCGATCGAGCGGGCATTGCGGACGGAATCCTCGATGTCGGCAACATCGGAGAGCCGGACGAAATTGCCGTTCGAGCTCTTGATGACGATGTCGCGGAATTCCTTCGCCGTGCGCATCTGCTTGTTCAGCGACAGCGTTTCGCTCTGGCGCTCGCCGTTGAAGATGCCGACGGGGCCGAGCGGGTTCGCATTGATGATCGCGGTGCGGACGTCATCGGTGGCGATGCCCGCGTTCGACAGCGCCACGGGGTTGAGCTGCACCCGCACCGCCGGCTGGTCGGCACCGCTGACCGTGACGTCGCCGACCCCCGGCACCTGCGAGATGCGCTGCGCGAGGACCGTATCGGCGACGTCATAGATCGCGCTCGCCGACAGCGTCTTCGAGGTCAGCGCCAGCACGAAGACGGGCGCGCCGGCGGTGTTGGCCTTGCGGAAGCGCGGCAGCGTCGGCAGGTCGCTCGGCAGGTCGACCAGCGCGGCGTTGATCGCCGCCTGCACGTCGCGCGCGGCCTTGTCGATGTTGCGGCCGATATCGAACTGAAGCTGAATGTTGGTCGTGCCGAGCGACGACGTCGAGGTGATCTGGTTGATGCCCGATATCTCGCCAAGCCGCCGCTCCAGCGGCGAAGCCACCGTCGCCGCCATCACCGACGGATCGGCGCCCGGCCGGCTCGCCGAGACGAAGATGGCGGGAAAGTCGACATTCGGGACCGAGGCGACGGGCAGGAACTCGTAGGCGACGACACCCAGCAGGAAAAGCCCGATCGACAGCAGCGTGGTCGCGACCGGCCGGCGGATGAAGGGCTCCGAGATCGATGCCATCCCTCACATCCCCTCGGTCGCGCCGGCGACCGGCGGGCCGCCCGATTCGGCCGGCGGCAGCGCCCGTTCGAGGCGGCGGTTGATGCGGTCGAGCGCGAGGTAGATCACGGGCGTGGTGTAGAGCGTCAACAGCTGGCTCAGCAGCAGGCCGCCGATGATGGAGATGCCGAGCGGAAAGCGCAGCTCGGCGCCGGTGCCGCTCTCGATCGCCAGCGGCAAGGCGCCGAACAGCGCCGCCAGCGTCGTCATCATGATCGGGCGGAAGCGCAAGAGGCAGGCCTGCACGATCGCCTCATGGGCGGGCATGCCCTGCCCGCGCTCGGCTTCCAGCGCGAAGTCGATCATCATGATCGCGTTCTTCTTGACGATGCCCATCAGCAGGATGATGCCGATCAGGCCGATCACCGAGAGATCCTGCCCGCACAGCATCAGCGCCAGGATCGCGCCGACGCCGGCCGAGGGCAGCGTCGACAGGATCGTGATCGGGTGGATATAGCTCTCATAGAGCACGCCCAGGACGATGTAGATCGTGATCACGGCTGCGAGCAGCAGCCAGGGCTGGCCGGCGAGCGCCTTGGCGAATTCGGCAGCATCGCCGGCGTAAACGCCGACGATGCTGTTGGGCATCTCGATCCGGGTCTCGATCGTCTTGACCGCCTCGACGGCGTCGCCGAGCGCCGCGCCGGGTGCCAGGTTGAAGCTGAGCGAGATCGCCGGGAATTGCGCCTGGTGCGAGATCGCCAGCGGCGCGGTGGTCCGCTTCAAGGTGGCCACGGCCGAGAGCGGCACCTGCGCGTTCGGCGCGCCGACGGTGGCGCTCGCTGCGCCCGGCAGATAGAGCTTTGACAGGATCGAGGGATCGCGCTGGTACATCGGCAGCGCCTCCAGCACCACGCGGTACTGGTTGGCCTGGCCGTAGATGGTCGAGATCTGCCGCTGCGCGAACGAATCGTTCAGCGTGTCGGTGATGCCTTGCAGGCTGACGCCGAGCTGGCCGGCGCGGGTCCGGTCGACGTCGAGCTGCGCCCTCAACCCGCCCTCCTGCGCCTCCGAGGAGACGTCGCGGAACAGCGGATCGCGCCGCATTTCGGCAACCAGCTTACGGGCCCATTCCGACACCAGCGCCGCATCCGTGCCGGTCAGCGTGTACTGGTATTGCGAACGGCTCGACTGGGTCGAGATCTGCACGTCCTGTACCGGCTGGAAGTAGACGGTCATGCCGGGAATGCCCGCCACCCTCTCCTTCAACCGGGCGACGACCACGCTGACATCGTCGCGCCGCTCGCCGCGCGGCTTCAAGCTCATGACGAGGCGCCCGACATTGGTGGTCGGATTGACCGAGCCCGCGCCGATCACCGAGACCACGCCGACCACGTCGGGGTCGGCCTGGATGGCGTCGGCCGCCTCGGCCTGCCGCTT
>NZ_AKIY01000053.1 GCF_000282615.1 Bradyrhizobium sp. YR681
CGAACAGCAGCGGCAGCCGCAGCTCCAGTCCCGGCAGGCCGTTCGCGACCTGCTTGAAGTTGGGATTGGGGCCGGCGCGCAGCTTGCCGGTCTCGTCGTAACGATACGGCGCATGATCCGACGAGATGGTCTGGAGATCGCCGAGCGACAGCGCCTGCCACAGCGCCTCCTGGTCGGCATGCGTGCGCGGCGGCGGACTGCACATCCACTTGGCGCCCTCGGAGCCGGGCTTGTCGAGATCGTTTGCGGTGAGGAACAGATATTGCGGACAGGTCTCCGCAAACACCTTCAGCCCTTGCCCGCGCGAGTCGCGGATCACCTTGGCGCCCTCGGCCGTTGAGACATGGAAGATCATGATCGGCTGGTCGATCAGCGCCGCCATGCCGATCAGCCGGGTGAAGGCTTCCGCCTCGGAGACGCGGGCGTGGCTGACGGCGTGGTATTTCGGCATGGTGTAGCCGCGCGCGAGCAGCCGCTTCACCATCCAGGCGATGATGCCGTGGTTTTCGGCGTGCGCGCACAGCATCGCGCCGGACTGGCGCGCGGCCAGGAGAATATCGAGCAAGGGCTCGTCATCGACCTTGAGGCGGTCGTAGGTCATGAAGATCTTGATCGAGGCATGGCCCTGCTTCACCAGCGCCGGGATGTGCTCCTCGACCGTCTCCCTGGTCGCATCGGCAATGATCATGTGAAAGGCGTAGTCGATCACGGCGCCCTTCTTGGCGAGCGCGTGATAGTCCTCGACCACCTGCGGCAGCTTCATGCCGACATGCTGGGCGGCGAACGGGATGACCGTCGTGGTGCCGCCGAACGCGGCGGAGACGGTCGCGCTCTCGAAGGTGTCGGCGTTCATGATGCCGGCCGCGGACAGTTGTTCGATATGGGCATGGCTGTCGACGCCGCCCGGGAGCACCAGCTTGCCGCGCGCATCGATCTCGCGCTTGGCTGCCGGAAGCCCCCTGCCGATGGCTGCGATGGTCTCGCCGGAGATGGCGACATCGGCCTCGAAAACATCGGTCGTGGTGGCGACGCGTCCGCCGCGGATGATCAGGTCGTAAGTGGGTTCAGTCATGAGGCACTCCGTGATATGCCTGAGGCAGGTAGTCGTAATTTCAAGGGAAGACCAGCATGTCCCGGCCGCGCATTCTCGTCATCAATCCGAACTCCAACCCCGCGGTCACGCAAGGGCTTGAGGAAGCCTTGCGGCCGCTGGGCTTCGAGGGCGGGCCGGAACTGGTCTGCCAGTCGCTGGCCGAAGGGCCGTTCGGCATTGAAAGCCAGGCCGATGTCGACGGCGTCGCGATGCCGCTGCGAAAGCTGGTCGAAGGCGACAACAGCTCCGCGGCCTTCGTCATCGCCTGCTACAGCGATCCCGGGCTCCAGGTCTGCCGCGAAGGCACCGACCGCCCCGTGTTCGGCATCGCCGAGTGCGGCGTGCTGACGGCGCTCGCCCGCGCCGAGACCTTCGGCGTTATCGCGATTGCCCAGCGCTCGATCCCGCGCCACATGCGCTATCTCAGGCAGATGGGACTGACCGAGCGCCTCGCCGGCGAGCGGCCGCTCAACATGAGCGTCGCCGAGACCGCGTCCGGCGAAGGCACGCTTGCAAAAATGATCGAGGTCGGCCGCGCGCTGCGCGACGAGGACGGCGCCCGCGCCATCGTGATGGGCTGCGCCGGCATGGCCCGGCATCGGCGGCCGCTGGAGGACGCGCTTGGTATTCCGGTGATCGATCCGACACAGGCGGCCGTCACCATGGCGCTCGGTACGGTGCAGTTCTAGGCTCACTAGGCGTCCTTCAGCTCTTTGTCGTCCTGGCGCGCGAGCCATTGCGCATGGCTCTCGCGGACCAGCGCAAACGTATCCCGCTGCGTCGTGTAGAGATTGCCGAACATGCGGCCGATCGGCCGGTAGGCGTCGAGATCCACATACATGTTGGCTTCATCGACGAGGCCCTCGCGGGCGTGAATCCTGAGCACCTCGCCGACCAGCAGCTCGCGGTCGGGCGAAAAATTCAGCACGACATGGCGCCGGCATTCCAGCGCGAACGGTGCGGCCGCAAGACGCGGGACCTTCACATCGACCGAGGGAAGCGTGGCGAGCCCGGTCGCCGCGACTTCGCTGTCGCCGGAGGGGAAATCGACCGCGCAGTCGTTCATCGCGCCAGACAGCGCCTCATCCACCATGTGCACCACGAACTCGCCGTCGCGGTGGATGTTGCGGGTGGTGTCCTTCGGCGAGTGATCAGGCTTGTGCTGGAGCCCGAGCACGATCAGCGCCGGGCTTTCGGAGAACACGTTGAAGAAGCTGAACGGCGCGGCATTGACCGCCCCGTTCTGGTCCAGAGTCGTCACCAGCGCAATCGGCCGCGGCACCACCACGCCGCAAAGCAGCTTGTAGCGATCGCGCGGATCGAGCTCGCGCAGCGGAATGCCTGATGTGCCCTTCTCCGCCATCGGCGTCACTTCTCCGGGGGCGGCACCGCGCCGGTCTGGCTGGTGATCAGTCCGTAATGCTCGATGCGGCGATGCCGGGCGAAATCGAAGATCGTGGTTTTGCCGAAAGTGGTGGCATCGAGGTCGCAGGCGTGAACCAGAACCTCGTCGTCCTCGGTCTTGGCCTCGGCGACGATCTCGCCGTTGGGATCGACGATCAGGCTGCCGCCGAACAGCGGATGGCCATCCTCATTGCCGGCCTTGCCGACCGCGACGACCCAGGTCGCGTTCTGATAGGCGCCGGCCTGCACCGAGAGGCGATTGTGGAACAGGCGCTTCTCGACGCCCTCCTCGCTCTTCTCGGCGTTGACCGACGGCGTGTTGTAGCCGATCAGCACCATCTCCACGCCCTGCAGGCCCATGACCCGATAGGTCTCGGGCCAGCGGCGGTCGTTGCAGATGGCCATGCCGATGATGCCGCCGAGCTCGCGCCAGACCTTGAAGCCGAGATCGCCCGGCTCGAAATAGCGCTTCTCCAGGTGCTGGTGCGAACGCTTGGTGTCGTATTCCACATGGCCCGGCAAATGGACCTTGCGGTATTTGCCGACGATCTTGCCGGATTTGTCGGTCAGGATCGCGGTGTTGAAGTGATGGCCGTCAGGCGTCAGCTCGGCATAGCCGAAATTCATCGCCATCTGGTGCTGCGCCGCGCGTTCGAACAGCGGCTTCGTCGCCGCGTTCGGCATCTCGCGCTCGAACCAATTGTCGAACTCGGCCCGGTCCTCCGCGTACCAGCGCGGGAAGAACGTCGTCAGCGCCAGCTCCGGATAGACGATCAGGTCGGCGCCCTTGCTCTTGGCTTCGTCCATCAGCGCGATCATGCGCTTGACCACGACCTCCCGGCTGTCGGCCTTCTGGATCGGGCCCATCTGGGCGGCGGCGACGTTGACGATACGCATCAGAAAATTCCTGATTGATTGGCGAGGCTGGGGATTGCAGCTTCAAGGGGGTGGCGCGTGCAGCATACCGCGGTCTGGCGCCGGTTTTCCAGACAAGCAGTTTTCATGCCGTCCGCCCCCATTCGGCGTCCTGCAAAAGCCGCCAGTTGATCTTGTTGCTGGCGGTGCGCGGCAGGGACTCGACGAAGACGACCGCACGGGGCGCCTTGTAGCTCGCCATCATGCCGCGCGCCCAGCCGATGATGTCGTCCGCCGACATCGTGGCGCGAGCGGCTTCATCGAGCACCACCAGCGCCTTGACCGTCTCGCCGCGATAGCCGTCCGGCGCCGAAATGATGCAGCACTCCCGGATGGCGCGATTCCCGTACATCGCCGCCTCGACCTCGGCCGGCCACACCTTGAAGCCGCTGACATTGATCATCCGCTTCAGCCGGTCGACCGCAAAGAAATAGCCGTCGGCATCGCGATAGCCGAGATCGCCGGTGCGCAGGAACCGCTTTCCCGAGAGTTCGATGAAGGACTCTGCATTGGCCTCGGGCCGGTTCCAATAGCCCTGCAATACCTGCGGCCCGTGCACGACGATCTCGCCGACGACATTGTCGTCAAGCTCGATCAGGCTATCGGGATCGACGACCCGCGCATCGGTCTCGTGCACGGCAATGCCGAGGCATTGCCGCTTCGGCGCCGCCATTGGATTGATATGGGTCGGCGACATCGTCTCGGTCATGCCGTAGCCCTCGACGAAATCGAGGCCGAAACGTCCCTTCAGCCGCTCCGCGACCGCGGTCGGCATCGCCGCACCACCGCCCGTCAGCACCTTGAGCTTCGCAAAGCATCGGTCACGAAAGCGCGCGCTGGCGAGCACGTCGACGATCATGGTCGGCGCCGCGTTCCAGAACGTGACGCCATAGGTCTCGAACAGGTCGGGCAGCAGGTCCTTGTCCCAGCGCGCCATCAGGAGCAGCGTCGCGCCGGCGACCATGGCGCCGTTCATCGAGCCCTGCATGCCCGCAACGTGGAACAGCGGCATGAAGCCGGTCATCACGTCGTCAGCGCCCATGCCATACCAGCGCGCCTGTAGCACAGCGGTGAACAGCGCGCTGCGATGGGTGTGCATGCACGCCTTGGGCTTGCCCGTCGTGCCCGACGTGTAGGGCAGGATCATGAGGTCGTCCGGACCTGCCTCCATCGCACGCGGCTGCAAGCCTTGCGCGGTCGCGGAGGACCAAGCGTGCCAGCCCGGCGACGACGGCACGTCCGACGGCGCCTCAGTCACGCATGACGGCAGCGTATAAGGCGTCGCGACTGGAACTTCATCGCGATATTGCGCGACGATCGCATGCGCGATGGCCTCGCCCACAAGCGGAGCAAATACATCGCCCAGCTCGCTGCCGATGATCGCGACCTTCGCGCCGCTGTCTTCGGCGAGATACGCGATCTCGGCGGTCTTGTTCATGGGGTTCACAGGCACGATCACGGCATCCGCCCGCATCACCGCATAGTAGGCGACGACATATTGCGGCGAGTTCTGAAGCGCGATCATGACGCGGTCGCCACGCTTCACGCCGCACACGCCTTGCAGGAATCCGGCCAGGGCATCGACCCGCGCGCGCAGCTCGGCGTAGCCCAGGCTTGCACCGTAAAACACCGTCGCCGGATGCAAGGGGCGGTCTTGCGCGGCCCGTGCCAGCGCGTCGTAAAGCGTCCCCTCCGGCATCGCCAGATGCCAGGGCTCATTCGCCGGCCAGGCCGGCGAGCGATGGGGCGCTGTGTGATCCGCGCTCACCCGTGCTCCCTGTCTGCGATATCGAGGCCGTGATCGAGCGCATCGAGCAGCAGCATGGCTTCGCGCTCGGAGATCACCAGCGGCGGCGCCAGGAACAGCGAGGTCTGCTCACCGCTGGTGCCAATGACGGCGCCGGCCTCCAACGCCCGCTCCGCGACGCGCGAGGCGATCGGCACCTCGGTGGTGTCGGCATGCCAGGTGCGCCAGTCCGGGCCGTGCAGCTCCACCGTCCAGTGCAGCCCCTGCCCCGCCACGCGCTGCACGCTCGGATGCTTTTGCGCAATCGCGAGCAGGCGCCGGATGAACAGCTTTTCCAGGCTCGCGACGTGTTCCAGAATCCTGTCGTCGCTGACGACCTTCAGATAAGCGCTGACGGCGGCCATGCTGATGGGATGACCGCGCAGCGTGCCGTAATTCTGCCAGCTCGAGCCCTTGAGCCGCTCGACGATGTCCTTCGACACCACCACCGCAGCTACTGCCGCCGCACCGCCGCCGAGCGATTTACCAAGCGTCACGATGTCGGGGCGGCTCTTCGCGCCCTGGAAAGCGAACCAGCGGCCCGCGCGGCCTGCGCCGGTGACGACCTCGTCGGCGATCCAGTACGAACCGGCCTGCCGCGCAAGACGCGCCACCTCGTCCTGATAGGCACCGTCGTAGTAAATGCCGCCCTGCGTGTAGTCGATGATCGTTGCCGCGGTATCCGACAGCAGGCCAGCAGCATCTGCCAGATATTCGCTGGGCGGCGTGTTGTTGGCCGGCCCGCCATAGATCGCGCCATCGGGCGCAGGCAAAATCCGCACCAGCGCCATCGGCGCCGGCAGCTTCGAGCCGCCTGCATGCACGGCGAGACCGCCGTGCCATTGCGGCTGCACCGTCATCGCACGAGAAAGTCCGGTGATGCCGTGATAGGCGCGCTCGCGCGTCGCCAAGGCCGAACGCTGCGTCAGCGCCTGGCACAGCGACAGCGCCATGTCGTTGGCCTCGCTGCCGCTGATGCAGAAGCGAACCGCGCCGACCCAATCCTCTTCGCCGTTGAAGGCGGTGGCCATCAGATCGTCGGCAGCCTGCTCGCGACCGACCCAGGTCCAGCCTTCGTTGACGACCGGCGTATCGGCCGCGCGGCGGATCGCCTCCACCATCGCGGGATGGCGATGGCCGAGCCCGCCGCCGGTGTTGCTGCCGTCGATCAGCTTGCGGCCGTCCGACAGATGGAAATAGACGCCCTCGCCGCCGACCACAGCCATCGGCGCGGCCTCGCCCGCGTTCAGTCCGGTTCGCAACAATCTGCTCATCGCGGGTCCCCTCACTTCGCAGCCGCGGCGCCGTAGCCGCCGCCGCCGCACATCTCGATCGTGACGAGATCGTCTTGCTGCAACACCAGATTCGACTTGCCGTCGATGGCGACGTTTTCGCCCTGCCTGACCAGCGAGATCCGGCAGGCTTGGCCGGACTCGCCACCCTGCATGCCGAACGGCGCAATCACCATGCGCTCGATGCAGGTGGTCAGGTGCATCGAGGGAGCCAGGATGCGATAGGTGCGAACGGAGCCGTCGCCGCCGCGATGAGCGCCTGCGCCGCCGGAGTTCCAGCGAATGGCCTGCTGCTCCAGGCGAATGGCATAGCTCGCCTCGATCACCTCGACCGGCGTGTTCGAGGTGTTGGAGAGATGCACCCGCGTCGCCGACATGCCGGCACGATCATGCCGCGCGCCTTCGCCGCCACCGTGGACTTCGTAAAGCATTTTCCAGGAGCCATTCTGCCGCGGTTCGGCAAAGAACAGCACGCCCGCGGTGGTCGCGCCGCCGGCCGACAGACGTTCCGGAATGGTGTCCTGCATCGCGCGGAAAATCGCATCGACGATGCGCATCGACGTCTCGTGGTTGCCGGCGGCGACGGAGGCCATCCAGCCGGGCTCCAGGATCGAGCCCGGGCGTGTGATGATGGTCAAGGGCCTGAGCGCGCCCGCGTTCTGGTGCATGTCACGCCCGCTCATGATACGGGCGGCATAGGCCACCGCCGAACGCGCCATGAACGGCGTCGTGTTGCAGAAGTTGGAGACGCGGTCGCAGCTCCCGGAGAGATCGAAGGTCGCCTCGTCGCCTGCGATCGTGATCTTCACATGGATGCGCGCGGGTGCGTTATTGACGCTGCCGTCGTCGAGATGGTCCTCGCCTTCGTAGACACCATCCGGCAGCGCGCGCAGCGCCTCGCGCATCTCGATCTCGGAGAGATCGTGCAGGCGCGATTGCGTCGCCGTGAACACCGCCTTGCCGTGTTCGCGGCAGAGCTCGACAATGCGCTTCTCGCCGGCCTTGGTCGCCGCGATCTGGGCGAGCAGATCGCCCTCGCAGGATTCGGGGTCGCGGACATTGGCCTTGAGCAGCTGCACGATCGGTGTGATGACGCCGGCTGACGTTGCGATCAGCACCGGCGGAATCCGCATCGCCTCCTGGAAGGTGTCGATGGCTTTTGCAAAATAGCTGCCGGGCCAGGTGCCGCCGATATCGGGCCAGTGCGCAAGGCTGACCGCGAAGGCCACGATCTCGCTCTCGAAGAAGACGGGCCGCACCACCTTGACGTCGTTGAGATGATTGCCGCCGAGCGCGCCGACATTGTAGATCACGACGTCGCCGTCGTTCAGGCTGCCGCGCGGCATCACCTTCAACAGCTCGGGGATGGTGTAGGCCATCGCGCCGAGATGGATCGGGATGTCGCGGCCCTGCCCCACCAGGCCGCCATGCCCGTCGGTAATCGCGGACGAGAGGTCGCCGGCCTCGCGCAGCAACGGCGAGCGCGCCGAGCGCGTCATGACGAGGCTCATCTCCTCGGCCGCGGCCGAGAGGCCGTGCCTGATGACTTCGACGACGAACGGATCGAGCTTCATGCCGCCCTCCGCGTCAGGAAGAGATTGCCTGATACGTCAGGCCTGGCCTGCCAGCCGGGCGGTACCACCACGGTCGACCATGCGTCCTCGATAATAGCCGGGCCGCTGACGATGTCGGTCAGCGAGGCGCGGTCGATGATCGCGGTCTCGATCTCGTGCAAGCCGTCAAACGAGCAGATGCGCTTGCCTGATGACACCGCCCTCACCGCTGTCGCCGGCCGGCTGACCACGGTCGTGGACGGGCGACGCGCCTGCACGCGCACGGATTCGATGACGCAGGGCTCGCCCGTCGCATAACCGAACAGCTCGTGATGCCGCGCCAGAAAGTCCGTCTTCAGCCTGGCCACATCCAGCGGCAGCGTGAACGGCACCGGGATGGCATCGTTCTGCGCCGCGTAGCGCATCAGCGCCACAAGCTCGACCTGGATCTCCGCCTGCGCAACGCCATTGGCGATCAGCGGCGCCGAGGCATCCTCAATCAACGTCCCGATCCGCTCCGACACGCGCGTAAGGTCGATCCCGTCGAGGGCCGCGCGAAGCGTCTGTTGCTGAAGAAAGCTGAAATCGGCGGTGAGACAGCCCAGCGCCGAGAACGCGCTGGACGCGCTGGGCACCACGACCTCTGCGATCCCGTAGAGGTCGGCAAGCCCCGCGGCATGCATCGGGCCGCCACCGCCAAAGGCGAGCAGCGTGCAGTCACGCCCGTCGATCCCGCGCTCGACCGTGACACGGCGCAGCGCGCGGGCCATGGTCGCGTTGGCAACCTTGATAATGCCGAGGGCGGTTTCGGTGAGGCTCAGGCCGAGCGAACGCGCGATCGGTTCGATCACGCGCCTCGCGGATTCGATGTCGATCCCGATCCGGTCGCCAAGTTTCGTCTCGGGATTGAGATAGCCGAGCACCGCATTGGCATCGGTGATGGTCGGCTCAAGGCCGCCGCGGCCGTAACAGGCCGGGCCCGGCTCGGAGCCGGCGCTCTCCGGTCCGACCGTCAGGCCGCCCGGGCCATTGCGTACGATCGAGCCGCCGCCCGCGCCGATCGAATGAACCGCGAGCATCGGCTGACGCAGCGGCTTGTCACCGAGCATGCGGCCGTCGGTCATCTCGGCCTGGCCGTCGACGATCAGGCAGACGTCGGTCGTGGTGCCGCCCATGTCGAAGGTCAGCATCCGCGATGTGCCGAGCTGGCGCGCGATGCTGACGGAGGCCGAGACGCCGGCCGCCGGGCCCGACATCGCCATCACCAGCGGCCGCCGCTTGACCGCCGAGATCGGAATCATCGCACCGGCGGAATGAAACACCTGCAGGCCGGGGCCGATCGGCAGGCGCTGCTCCAGCTCG
>NZ_AKIY01000054.1 GCF_000282615.1 Bradyrhizobium sp. YR681
GGGCGGCCGTCCGCCACTCAAGCGCATCCGCTTCCTCGAAGTGCCGGAGGTCGCGAGCCGCATCAACGGGCTGCTCTCGGGCGAATACCAGTTCGCCTGCGACATTCCGCCGGACCAGATCGCCGGCATCGAGAAGAACTCCGCGTTCGAGGTGCAGGGCGGCACCATCCTCAATCACCGCCTGACCGTGTTCGACAAGAACCACGCCGTGCTCGCCAATCCGCTGGTGCGCCGCGCCTTCACCCATGCGATCGACCGCCAGGCCATCGTCGACAGCCTGTGGGCCGGCCGCACCCGCGTGCCGAAGGGCCTGCAGTGGGAGTTCTACGGCGACATGTTCAACGCCGACTGGAGCGTCCCGGCCTACGATCCCAAGCTCGCGCAGGATCTGCTGAAGCAGGCCAATTACAAGGGCGATCCGATCCCGTACCGTCTGCTCAACAACTACTACACCAACCAGGTCGCGACCGCGCAGGTGCTGGTCGAGATGTGGAAGTCGGTCGGCCTCAACGTCCAGATCGAGACCAAGGAGAACTGGTCGCAGATCATGGAACGTGCGCCGACGCGCGCGGTGCGCGACTGGTCGAACTCGGCCGCCTTCAACGATCCGGTCTCGTCGTTGGTCGCCCAGCACGGCCCGAACGGCCAGCAGCAGCAGATCGGCGAATGGACCAACGTGGAGCTGAACAAGCTCTCCGAATTCCTGGAGACCTCGACCGACCGCGCCGCCCGCAAGAAGGCATTCCACCGCATGCTGGAGATCGCCGAGCGCGAGGACCCCGCCTACACGGTGCTGCACCAGAACGCGACCTTCACGGCCAAGCCGAAATCCATCAAGTGGAAGGCCTCGCCGGCCTTCGCGATGGATTTCCGCGCCGGCAATTTCGAGGTCTGAGGTGGCACCGCTGGTCAGCATTGAAGGCCTGAGCGTCGCCTTTGGCGGCGTGCCGGTGCTGCGTGGCGTCGATCTCGCCCTCGGCAAGGGCGAGGCCCTCGGCCTCGTCGGCGAGTCCGGCTCCGGCAAGTCGGTGACGTGGCTTGCCGCGCTCGGCCTGTTGCCGCGGCATGCCAAGGTCGCGGGCTCGGTGCGGCTCGACGGGTGCGAGCTCCTCGGCGCGCCTGCGGCCGAACTCGACCGGATCAGGGGCGGGCGGGTCGCCATGATCTTCCAGGATCCGGCGAGCGCGCTCAATCCGGTGCTGACCATCCGCAAGCAGCTTTGCGAGGCCTTGGCCTTGCATCGCGATCTCTCCGGCGAGGCGGTGAAGGCGGAAGCGCGGCGGCTGCTGGATATTGTCGGCATTCCCGATGCGGCGCGGCGGCTGTCCGCCTATCCGCATGAATTCTCCGGCGGCCAGGTCCAGCGCATCATGATCGCGATGGCGCTCGCCGGAAACCCTGACGTGCTGATCGCGGACGAGCCGACCACCGCGCTCGACGCCACCATCCAGGCGCAGATTCTGGAGCTGCTCTCGACCATCCGCCGCGAGATGGGCATGGCGATGGTGCTGATCAGCCACGATCTCGGCGTGGTCGCCGAAAACTGCGACCGCGTCGCCGTGATGTATGCCGGCCGCATCGTCGAGCAGGCGCCCAGCAACCAGCTCTTCGCCGACCCTGTCCACCCCTATGCGCAAGGCCTGATTGGTGCGCTGCCGCCGCTCGACGGGCCGCGCCGGCGGCTGACCGCCATTCCCGGAACGGTGCCCGATCCTGCGCACATGCCTGATGGATGCGCCTTCGCGCCGCGTTGCGTGCTGGCAGCCGAGCCGTGCGGCCTTGCGGCCCCAACCCTCGCGCCGATCGCAAACGACCGCGCCGTGGCCTGCATCCGCGCCGAGGCTTCGCGCCGCGCGCTGCTCGGGATCGCGGCCGAATGAGCGCGCCGCTCGTCGAGGTGTCCGCGATCTCGCGCAGCTACGCTATGCGCTCCGGAATGTTCGGTCGTAGCACGGCCGTCCATGCGGTCGACGGCGTCTCGCTGTCGATCCGCAAAGGCGAAACGCTCGGCCTCGTCGGCGAGTCCGGTTCGGGCAAATCCACCACGGGGCGGATCGTGCTCGGCCTCGAGTCGCCCGATCGCGGCGAGGTGCGGTTCGACGGCAAGCCGATGGCCGCGCCCGGGACGGCCGCCTGGCGTGCGCAGCGCGCGCGGATGCAGATGATCTTCCAGGACCCGCTTGGCGCGCTGGACCGGCGCTTGCCGGTCGCCACTCAAATCCGTGAGCCGCTGGACATTCACGGTCTCGGCACGCCCGTCGGGCGCGAGGAGCGCGTCCGCGAATTGCTGCGCGCGGTCGAGCTGACGCCGGCGCATGGTGTGCGCTATCCGGGCGCGCTCTCGGGTGGACAACGCCAGCGCATCGTGCTGGCGCGCGCGCTCGCCACGAAGCCGGAATTTCTCGTCTGCGACGAGCCGGTCAGCGCACTCGACGTCTCGATTCAGGCCCAGGTGGTGAATCTGCTGTGCGATCTCCAGGCGCAACTTGGGCTGACGCTGCTGTTCATCAGCCACGATCTGCGCGTCGTCAGGCAGATCAGCAATATCGTCGCGGTGATGTATCTCGGCCGCATCGTCGAGATCGGGAGTGCCGACGATCTGTTTGCGCGTCCAGAGCATCCGTATACGCAGGCGCTGGTGTCGGCCTCGCCGGCGCCGGGCCGCCGCAGCGCCGGCCGCATCGTGCTCGCAGGCGATCCGCCGAACCCGGCTGCGCGCCCCCAAGGCTGCGCCTTCCATCCGCGTTGCGCGCGCGCGATCGCGCGGTGTGCGAGCGAGGTGCCGGTTCTCTCGGCCGTCGGCGGTGACAGGCAGGTCGCGTGCCATCTCGTGACGGGCCCGCAGCTCGCGACGCAGGACGCGGCGTGATGGGGCGTTATTTCGCCATTCGGATCGGACGCGCCGCCCTGACGATCGTGCTCGTCGTCACCTTCGCCTTCGTCGTGCTGCGCCTGTCCGGCGATCCCGCGCTGATGATCCTGGGACCGGAGGCGCCGCCGGAGGTCATCGCGGCCTTCCGCAAAGCCTGGGGCCTCGATGATCCCATCTGGTTCCAGTATCTCGATTACTTTCACGCCATCGCCAAGGGCGAGCTCGGCCGCTCCATGCGCGACGGCAGGCCCGCGATCCAGCTCGTGCTGGAGCGGATCCCCGCAACATTGGCGCTGACGCTGCCGGCCTTTGTCTTCAAGGTCGCGCTCGGCGTTCCCGCCGGCATCTACGCCGCGCTGCATCGCGGCTCGGGAATCGACCGTGTCGTCATGATGACGGCCGTGGCCGGGTTCACCGTCCCGAGCTTCGTGCTGGCGCTGATCCTCGTTCTCGTCTTCGCCGTGCAGCTCGGCTGGCTGCCCTCGGGCGGGCAGGACAGCTGGCGTCACGCCATCCTGCCGATCGCGACGCTGAGCCTCGGCGGCGCCGCGGTGCTGGCGCGCTTCACCCGCAGCGCGATGCTGGAGGTGCTGGGCCAGCCTTATATCCGCACCGCCTCCGCCAAGGGCGTGCCGTGGCGCAAGGTGGTGACCTCGCATGCGCTGCCGAATGCGGCGATCCCGACCGTCACCATTCTCGGCTTCATGGTGGGAACGCTGATCGCGGGCGCGGTCGTGGTCGAGAGCGTGTTCTCGTGGCCGGGGGTAGGGCGGCTTCTCGTCGTTGCGGTTGCCAATCGCGACCTCGCCGTCGTGCAATGCATCCTGCTGCTGGTGGCGCTGACCATGGTGACGTCGAACCTGATCGTCGACTTTCTCTACGGCTTCCTTGATCCGCGCCTGCGCGCCAAGGGAGCGCACGCATGACCGACGCGACATTGAAAGACACGACTGTCCGCCGCCGCGTCAGCCTTCCCACAATCCCGGTCTCGGTGGCGCTCGCCGTCGCCTGGATCGTCGCGATGCTGGTGATCGCCGCGCTCGCCGAGAAGATCGCGCCCTATGGCTATACCCAGCTCGACCTGCGCAACCGGCTCTCGGCGCCCGGCAATGTCGCGCACTGGCTCGGCACCGACGAGCTCGGCCGTGACGTGCTGTCGCGCCTGCTCGTCTCGATCCGCATCTCGCTGCTGATCGCCTTCGGCGCCACGGCGATCTCGGCGATCGTCGGCACCACGCTCGGCTTTCTCGCCGCGCATTTTCGCGGGGTGGTCGAGCAATTCGTGCTGATGCTGTCCGACTTCCAGGCCAGCATGCCCTTCCTGATCATGGCGCTCGCGGTGCTCGCCTTCTTCGGCAATTCTCTGCCCTTGCTGATCGGCCTGATGGGATTTTTCGGCTGGGAGCGCTACGCCCGCATCGCCCGGGGCCTTGCCATCTCGGCCAACGCGCAAGGCTATGCGGCCGCCGTCCGCCAATTGGGGGCGACGCCGCCACGGATTTACCTTCGGCACATCCTGCCCAACATCGCCTCGACCCTGATCGTCTCGACCACGCTTGTTTTCCCCGAGGTGATCCTGATGGAATCGGGCCTGTCCTTCCTCGGCCTCGGCGTGCAGCCGCCGATGACCAGCCTCGGCAACATGGTCGGCTATGGTCGCGAATACCTGACCCGCGCACCCTGGATCATGCTGGCGCCGGCGGCGACCATCGTCGTGACCACCCTGGCGGTCTCCGTGATCGGCGACTGGCTGCGCGACCGGCTCGATCCGACCCTGCAATAACGGCAAAGTGCGCTTCCGTAGCCCGGATGGAGCGAAGCGAAATCCGGGGCCGCTTTATCCGCGGCGCGAATCCCGGATTGCGCTTCGCTCCATCCGGGCTACGACGGGCTACGAAGAGCCCGCGCCGGGAGCAGGGGAGCCCTGTCCGGCCCAAGTTCCCGTTGCGCCGGCCCAGTCCGTGCGCTATCCGGCCACAAAGGCCTGAGGCGGCTTCCATATTTTCCCGCCCGGCTGCCCAACCGAGGACGGAAACCGCCATGCCAGCCTATCGCTCCCGCACCACCACCCACGGCCGCAACATGGCGGGCGCCCGCGGCCTCTGGCGCGCGACGGGCATGAAGGACGGCGATTTCGGCAAGCCGATCATCGCGGTGGTCAACTCCTTCACCCAGTTCGTGCCCGGCCATGTCCATCTGAAGGACCTCGGCCAGCTCGTCGCCCGCGAGATCGAGCAGGCCGGCGGCGTGGCGAAAGAGTTCAACACCATCGCGGTCGATGACGGCATCGCCATGGGCCATGACGGCATGCTCTACAGCCTGCCGTCGCGCGAATTGATCGCCGACAGCGTCGAGTACATGGTCAACGCGCATTGCGCCGACGGCATGGTCTGCATCTCCAATTGCGACAAGATCACGCCCGGCATGCTGATGGCCGCGCTGCGGCTCAACATCCCCGCCGTGTTCGTCTCGGGCGGCCCGATGGAGGCCGGCAAGGTCAAGCTCCAGGGCAAGACCAAGGCGGTCGACCTCATCGACGCCATGGTGGCCGCGGCCGACTCCAAGGTCAGCGACGAGGACGTCAAGGTGATCGAGCGCTCGGCGTGTCCGACCTGCGGCTCCTGCTCGGGCATGTTCACCGCCAACTCCATGAACTGCCTGACCGAGGCGCTTGGCCTCGCGCTGCCCGGCAACGGCACGGTGGTCGCCACCCACGCCGACCGCAAGCGCCTGTTCGTCGAGGCCGGCCACACCATCGTCGATATCGTGCGCCGCTATTACGAGCAGGACGACGCCTCGGTGCTGCCGCGCAACATCGCGAATTTCACGGCGTTCGAGAACGCGATGACGCTGGACATCGCCATGGGCGGCTCCACCAACACCGTGCTGCATCTGCTCGCCGCCGCCCATGAGGGCGAAGTGAAGTTCAGCATGCAGGACATCGACCGGCTGTCGCGCCGCGTGCCCGTGCTCTGCAAGGTCGCGCCGTCGGTCGCCGACGTGCATGTCGAGGACGTGCATCGCGCCGGCGGCATCATGGGCATCCTGGGCGAGCTCGACCGCGCCGGCCTGATCGACACCTCGGTCTCGACCGTGCACGCGCCGACCATGAACGACGCGCTGGAGCGCTGGGACATCAAGCGTTCGAAGAGCGAGTCCGTCCGCACCTTCTTCCGGGCCTCGCCCGGCGGCATCCCGACCCAGGTCGCCTTCAGCCAGGAGCGCCGCTACGACGAGCTCGATACCGATCGCGAGAAGGGCGTCGTGCGCAATCTCGAGCACGCCTTCAGCAAGGACGGCGGCCTTGCCGTGCTCTACGGCAATCTCGCGCAGGACGGCTGCATCGTGAAGACCGCCGGCGTCGACGCCTCGATCCTGAAGTTCTCCGGCCCCGCGCGCGTGTTCGAAAGCCAGGACGCGGCGGTGGAAGGCATCCTCGGCGGCAAGGTCGTTGCGGGCGAGGTCGTGGTCATCATCTATGAAGGCCCGCGCGGCGGCCCCGGCATGCAGGAGATGCTGTATCCGACCAGCTATCTGAAATCGATGGGCCTCGGCAAAGCCTGCGCGCTCGTCACCGACGGACGCTTCTCCGGCGGCTCGTCCGGCCTGTCGATCGGCCATCTGTCGCCGGAAGCCGCCGAAGGCGGCAACATCGGTCTCGTGCGCACCGGCGATATCATCGCCATCGACATCCCGAACCGCAGCATCACGCTGGAAGTCTCCGACGAGGAGCTCGCCAGCCGCCGCGCCGCGGAAGAGGCGAAGGGCGACACCGCCTGGCAGGCGGTGGGCCGCAAGCGCAACGTCTCGACCGCGCTGCAGGCTTACGCCGCGCTCACCACCAGCGCCGCGCGCGGCGCGGTGCGCGAGGTGAAGCGTCGCGCGAAGTAGGCGCGCCTGCGTCTCGCCGCGAACTGTGACCTCATCCTGAGGGCCCGCCAAAGGCGGGCGTCTCGAAGGATGGCTACGGGGCAGGTCGCGGCTCGCTTCGTCGGGGCGCGATTCCGCGCATGGTCAACAAGTGCTGAACGGCCGGCGAAAGCCGGCCGTTCGCATTAAGGACGTCCCCATGAACTTCAGCGGGGTTGGATTTTGCGGCGTATACTTGCTGCGACCTTCGCAAATCCATTTCTGGCAACTGGGGCACCACATAATGTCTCGTACTCTTGCTGTTGTTTTGTCCACGGCCGTCGCTGCGATCTCGATGACATCAGCTGCGTCCGCCGGCTGCTACAATTGCTACACCCCGCCGCCGTGCCAGACCTGCTACCAGCAGCAATACGTGCAGCCGCAATACCGTACCGTCGACGAGACCGTGATGGTGTCGCCGGGCGCGACCGTCGCGCACCGCACGCCCGCGCAGTACCGCACCGTGATGGTGCCGCAGACCGTGATGGTCGCCCCGCCGAGCGTCCAGTACCAGCGCATCCCGCCGCAATACGCCACGCGCCAGCGCGTCGAGATGGTCTCGCCCGGCTATTCCTACTACGCCCCGGTGCAGACGGGCTGCGCGTCCTGCGGCTACTGAGCTAGCGCGGCAACGACACATTCCAGGCGGCGCTCCTGACGGGGCGCCGTTTTCCCCGTCTCCACAAAGCGCTGCATTACGCTAGGAAAGCGGGACGCCCGAGTCGGGGCAGATCAAAACGGCGCACAATCGTTCCGGTGGGAGAAGGTCTAACGAGCGGAACAGCGCTTCTCCCCGGTCGTCTCTCGATACGTCGCGCCGTTGATTCGATGTTCACCGGGTGGAGCAGATTCCCAGACGCAATCTGAAGTCCCACGTTTGCATTCGTATACATCAATGAGGTAGTTCGAATTGTTCGTGCAATAAATATGGTTGAATGCGCCATTGGCGACGGGAACTGTTTTACAGCTGATCAGGCTCTCCCAGCCTTGGGGGCAAACCCCAGCGCTCGGGGGCTTGGAATTCTGTGCAGCCTGTTTGATGGCCGCAGCGGCTGATTGGGCCTCTGCAAACTTTTTTTCCGGGTCTTGCGCGAATGCCGCCTGTACGTTTGTGATGCAGAACTCAGAATTAGGTCCATAAGTCGTCGCGAAAGCGGATTCACCGCTCTTTTCGTCGATCGCGCTACAAACTGCTTCGGCATGCTCGCGTGAGCCAAACTCAAACGCGTCTGGATCTATCCTATAGCAAGCGCCGTTCCTACAGTTGGGATGATGCTCCCATTTTTGAGAGGTTGGGGCGCTGGCACGTGGGGGCGCGTTTTGCGCCGGCTGCTGTCGTGAAGGACGCGCTATTTCGCTCGACTGCCCCTCGTCTTCGAGCCGATCCTTTCGTTTTGCAATAGCCAGCGCATCTTCGTAGGGGATACAGCCCGCCGGCCCGCCCATTGCTGGGTTCGCAGAATTTGTTATCAGGTTCGAGCAGAAGAAAACCCGCTTTTCTCTCTGACACTCACGAAGCGTTGGATACAGCCTTATTTTCTCACTTTCTCGCACCCAGGATTTACTAGAGTATTCTATGCAGCGGTCAGCGCTTGCGGGCGCCGATACAAATAGCAATCCGACTGCGATGACGGCCTTTCGCATTAAACCCTCAAACATCTGAGCGGAACCCGCGTCTCTGAAGCGCCGAAAAGCTTAAAGCGCCAGATTAAAGAGCAAGACGGTCCATAATGGTCGATGTGAAAAATGGTGTCCCCGAAGAGAACGAGGTCGACGGCCTTTTCCGTTCGAAGCTGGACACACTTATCGGAGGGGCAGACGATCTCTCCGGGCACAGATCCTGGCCTTTCGAATAGCGTGCTACTTTCGACAACGGCCGTACCGTTGCGATAAAGAGTTATGTGCGCGCTTAGTTCGACGTTGTGAACTCTGGTGCCGCCGCGACATTCCGAGAAGTCGTCGCTGCAGACTGTCGTGACGCCGGCTCGCGCCGAAACACTGTATTCGTAGTCTTTTAGGGGAGGCCCCGCTGCCGTGGGTGAAGTCGATCCCCCTGGCCCTGTCCGCGTCTCAATCACCGAACTCTTCTGCGGCTCAGTTCGGGGACCTAAGCTTCCCAATGCTGCAAATGCTACGACCCCCAAAATGGCGAATACGCCGATCCAAGCATAGCCGACAGTATTTTCATTCTCGCTAGCAGATGCCCGATCAGCACTGCCCCCGCTCATTTCTGGCGAGCTAAGGTCGGCATCCGTTGATTTGCTTGCAACGGATTGACGAAGCAGACGCTCAAGCTCCTCAGAAACCGCCTCCACACTCAGGTTCTCGCCTGCCAAGTCTCCCCGGCCAATAGCTGTGGGGCTACGAAGTGGACGGGCCCCGTGGTCAAATGCATCTCGCTCTCCGTTGTCGGCCTGAAGGGCCAACTCGGATCGATGAGATCGGGGTTCTTCATCATAAGCTGCCTTTAACGGCCCCCCTCCGTCGACCGGGTCGGCTGCGTTGTGACGAGCGTCCACACGAGGAGTTTCCGGCTTAAACGCTATGTACACGCAGAAGGCCAATGCTGAGGCAATCAGGCCACTGAATACTAGAGCTGCGCCCCCAAGAAGATTCAAATACAAAAGCGCCATGCAGCTTCCGACAACCGCAAGCGCCCATTTCACAAGGGACTTCAAAAGACGCGCACCGTTTAGGAAAACCATTCAGCAGCAATGCCTCAATCATAGGTGAATTGTGGCTGCTTTACAAGCTACCGTTGTGCGACAATCCCGGCGGAAACTCCAAAAAATAGAAGAATTTTTGGGGCTTTTCAGGATCCGACCGGTGTCGTTTCGTTACGAAATCCAAGTCCAACTTCATTTTTTGCACCGCAGGCGGGCTGCCAGCGAAGGTTTCACCTTTGACACCCCTCACGAGGCCCGGAATTGGAGGTGAACCCAAACCGGGCCTCGTCACCAGCGAACGCCCTGGGAGATGCCGCCAGTATCCGGGAGTGCTGAGGACGACAGGCTAGCCGAACAGGCTGGCGCTCGCCTGACAGACCGCCGGATCACGAGACGTTGCGCAATCGATTCCCGTTGCGCGGGACGCGCTTTCGATGAGAAGCGTCTCATGACAAAGCTGGATGCGTCTCGGCATGGTCGGGATCGCGAGAGGAAGCATGGCGGATATATTTTGCACTGACGACGCACTCGCCTACGAACGCAGCCGGACGCATGTTGCCCCCGGTCAAGGCATGATGCTCGACGATGTCTACCGTTTGGCGCATCTGCCTTTGGTCGCCCCTCACGATACTCGCGTGATCGCAGCGAAGGAAGGCACCGCTTACGACATGGGACGCCACCCAACGACTTACTCCGTGGTGCTGCCCGTGTCGGCTGATGCACTCGAAGCCTCGCCGGCCTATCAGGCGCTCGATACGGAACTGCGGAGGGCGCCGTTTGCTCGCAAGATCGCCTGGCAGGTGCTGGACAGACGGCGGGAGCGTCTGCACGCAACCATCTGCGGCGGCCTCGGCTCGGAGCCGCCGGCCATCGAACCAGGCCGTCACGTGGCGCTGGCCGGGCTCGGACCCATCAGCGTCGAGGTCCGTGGGCTGTTCTCCGGGAATGTGAACCGGGGGCGGCTCTACCTGAGGGTCTACCCCGAGCAGCGCGATGGCATGAACCTCTTCCATGCCGTCCAGCGCGTGCTTGGTCGCCCGACAACGGACCTTTATGTGGTCGGACTCTGGAATCTGATCGACGATCTCGATCCCGACGAGGCCGCAATTCTGGCGGCGATGATCGAGCGCTGGTGGTCGCGGACGTTGCTGCGGATCGAGGCAGACGAGCTTTGGCTGCTCGGCGCACGCGACGACCTCGTGCTGGATGCGGAGATCAGCGCGCCTGCGACTGCGCTGAGGTGTCGTTCGAGGTTCCGACTAGCGACGACAAGGCGTTCCTGAAAGCGAATCTGGCTCGGCAGTGCCGGAGCAGTGCGTTGCGCCCTCGATCGCAGGATTGATCGCAGCGATCGCAGCGCTTTGAGCTTGCGCCAATCGGCGCAGGCTCATGGCTCGGCTTTAGCAGCCGGTGACCGCTTTTTCATTCGCCACCAAACGGTCGGCACTTCCTCCCGGAAACCTCGCGACCAACTGATGTAATCGGCATCGGGCGGAATCAAACCTTCCTTGATCGCCCTTGACCAGTCCGCATCTTCCAAACGCTTGTACGGCAACCCCGAATACTTCCACCGGAATCGCTTCGCGCGAGCATTGGCGTGTCTCACGCATTCCTGACCTAACTGACGAGCGAAGAATATCCCATCGTTCGCCGTAAGACCGAGGGCCTCGACCATCGAGGGATAGCGTTCGTCGATAGTTCGCGTATCCGGATTACGCAGCCCGAAAAAGCGAAACAGTACATCCCGGTCCGACATTTTTGACGCACGGAGTTCACTCAGAAGCTCGTTCCGCGCGATGATTATTCTGTTCAAAGATTCTGTTGCGGAACGAAGTTCAGCCGTAGCTGAGAGGCCCTTCGGCCCAAGGTCACATTTCTCGAAGGCTAACTTTTCGACAGCGGCCAACGGGGCGTTGACTTGTGGGAGATCATGAAATTCGAATTGAATAGGGAAGGGGACAGCGCGCGGTCCGGCGAGGTACAGCTCAAAGTCCTTTTTGGCCTGAGTGTAAGTAGCCAGCATCGGCGCTATCTGTTGCCGTTTGGCCGCGAGACATTGGTTGGCGACTACAAGGCTCATCGCATGCAGGGATCGCAGTGCGCGCAACTGATCAACGATCTCGCGCCGGTGCTGTGCGCGCGAGGTCAACCACGCACCGAACAGCGTTCCTGCCGCACCGCCGGCAACCGCTATTAATGGAGTTGGGACGACCGACCATAGTGCCGCGATACCATCCGCAAGTTCTGCCACTGAGATCATCTGGAGCGCGCCCCCGGCCCCCTACTCTAGACCTTCGCTCAGCATGTGCGGGAGCTTGGGCCCCAAATTGTCCCCAGGTTCGCGTTGCGTTCGAAACGGGTCTGCGCTAAGCGATTGAAATTACTAGTTCGGAAGGGTGGCCGAGTGGTTTAAGGCACCGGTCTTGAAAACCGGCGTGCCCGCAAGGGTACCGTGGGTTCGAATCCCACCCCTTCCGCCAGCGCGATCCGTCCGGGGTCCGTCGGTCGGGCATTCCCCCGGCAGGTCATCGGTGAATCAAACGTCCAATCCAGCCGCGCTCGACAAGCTGAAGCTCCGCATTCAGGCGTTGCGCGCCAAGACGATCGCCAATGGCTGCACCGAGGACGAGGCGCTGTCGGCCGCCGCCAAGGTCGCCGAGCTGCTGGATCGCCACGATCTGTCGCTTTCCGACGTCGAGCTGCGCGCCTCGGCGTGCGAGAGGAGGGTGTTTGAGACCCATCGCAAGAAGCGCATTCCGCTGGACGACTGCATCGGCGCGATCGCGCATTTCTGCGATTGCCGGGTCTGGCGCGAGAAGAGCGCAGCCGGCGAAAACAGCTATGTGTTCTTCGGCCTCGGCGCGGATGTCGAGGTCGCGCATTATCTGGCCGAATTGATCGACGGCGCCGTGCGCACTGAGCTTGGCCGCTTCAAGACCTCGGTCGACTACGGCAGGTTCCGGCACCAGGAGCGGCATCTGGCCAATGCCTCCTTCGCGCTCGGGATGGTGGCGTCGATCGCGGACAGGCTGATGGCGATCAAGGCCGGTCGCGATCAGGTCAACGAAAGCACCGGCCGCGGGCTGGTTGTCCTCAAGACTTCGGTGGTCGATGCGGAGTTCGACAAGCTCGACCTGAAGATCCGGACCCAGCGCAGCACCAGCCGGATGGTGTCGATGACGGCCTATGAAGCCGGCGGCGCCGCCGGCGCGTCGCTTTCCATCAATCCCGGCCTTGGTGAGGGGCGGTCAGGTACTACGCCCAAGGGGAGCTGAACGCGGCGGAGCAGGGCGCCTCGGAACGGGCGTGAGCTACTGCGCGTCGTGGTGCAGACGAAGCGATCGCGCCGGTTCACGCAGCTTTGCTAATTGGCGGTGCTGCCGCTCTTGGCCTTGGACGAGTGCTTCACAGCCGGCTTGGCCGGCGCGGCCGACTTCTTCAACGCATCATCGCCGCGGGCAGCTCCCCACGGATCGACCGGCTTCTGGTCCGGAACATTGCTGAGGGAGCGTTGATAGGCGCGCTCAGCCCGAGCGTCGTCCGCCTTTTGCGACTCCGTCTTCTCCTTGGGCTGTTCGCCATACTGTTGAACATGGTCCTGCGCCAACGCGGGGGCGGCGATCAGGGCAAGCATGACGGCGACGGCGATTTTGAGCATCAAGCAACTCCCGGTTCTGCGACGAGCATAGCACCGCGCCGATCGCGGCAGCAACGCAGACGAGCGTGAGTTGGGGGTGACGACGATCAGCATGGCGATGTCATCCCGGTTGATCGTGGAGTCCGCGGGCCCTGCGGGCAAGGGACGGCGTGGCGACCAATTTCGGAATAATAGCATTATGCCACTGTTTTGCCCGACGTGTCAAACGGCTTCGCGGGGCGGGACGCCCAAGCCGTTGATTTCAGGCGCATCGGCTACTGTGCATGGGGTTGTTTTCCAAAATCATGGCGGGGCAGGCGGCCCGCGGAACGAATCCGACCGAACCGGTCAAAGACGAGCTCATTCGCGAGCTCAGCCCGGAGTCTCTCCATCCATCTCGGTTGTATGAAATAGATCACGCTACCTCGCAAAAATATTCGCCGGCCGCCGCGGCGTGAAGGTGCGTGTTTTCGTGACATCACCCAAAAGTTGTGATTAGTCTCCGGCCGCCTTCTTCGTCTGGCATGCCCCGGGGGCTGGAATGGACACCGAAGCACTGACCGTCGCTTATGCGCGTGTGAAGGCGATCCTGGATGAAGCCGCCGGCGACAGCACCGCTGACTATGGTGGCGCAGGCCGGTTTTGGGACAACGGCGCGGCGGCGCTGGAGGCGGCCGAGATCTTCGGCATCAAGATGGTTGCGCCGGTGCCGGAGGGCCATGCCTGCTGCATCCCGCCGCATGCGCGCAGTGACGCATCCGGATTGATCAAGGGCTTGCGCGGCGACGCGCCGTTCGACGGCGGCCGGTTCCCGGCGCTGCCGTGGGGCGGCCACGCCGTCGCGCCCGGGGATATCGATCGCATCGTCGACTGGATCGACGCCGGCTGCCCCGACGATGCGACCAGCGTTGCGGTCGAGCTTGCGCCCGGCAAGCCGGCGAGGCCAGTGACGGTGAAGATCAGCGAGATTGCCGAATTCGCGGAAGCCGCCGACGGCTATTCGCCGGCCGCGGGCGTCGGCGAGCCCAGGCGGCGCATGAACATCGACTGCATGAGCGAGCCGCAGCTCGATCGCCTGCGCAGCGGCTTTCGCCAGCTCTATGCGCTCAATCGCTGGCCCGAGGACCGGCGCAGCTACAACAACCAGGCGCTGGTCCACCAGAATCATTGTCAGCACGGCTGGGAGCGCTTCCTGCCCTGGCACCGCGCCTATCTCTACGAGTTCGAGCAGAACCTCCAGGACTTCGAGCCCGGCCTGATGCTGCCGTACTGGGACTTCACCATGCCGGAGTATCGGCCGGACGAGCCGCAGAACGGCCGCATCATCCCGACCTCGATGAAGGCGTTCCTCACCGGGGAGGCGGCCGAGACGCTGGTGGCGGCGCTCGACCCCGCACCGACCGCGGCGCAGAAGAAGGCGATCCTCGCGCTCGCGAGCGACCGCGTCTATTTTACCTCGCAGCACAGTTTCTTCTGTTACCTGATCGGGACGATCGGCTACTCGGCCGTGACGCCCGATCCCGGCAACCCGAACCGCCAGCGCTTCATCGATGCGCTGCTGATGTCGAACTCGCTCTGGTATCCGCTGCGCTATCCCGCCGAATATGCCGGCGGTGGCACGATCAACCAGGTCATCCACTATCATTACCCCTCGGCCGACGACATCGCCCAGATCCTGAGCCTGAACAATTTCCGCGATTTCGGCGGCGGCAGCATCTACGACGCGGCGTTCGGCTTCCTCGACCAGAACCCGCACAACACCATGCACATCTGGACCGGCGGCCAGAATCCGGATGCGGGGCAGGCAGCCTATGTCTGCAAGGGCGGGCCGACCGCGACGGGAACGACGCCGCAGCCGGGCGCCGAGACCGAACGCCTGCGGTCGCTGACGACGCGCCGCAACAGCGCCGCGCAGGTCGGCGGCCGTCGCTTCCATGCCCGCTCGGATCTGTATTCCCAGCCCGATCTCGGCGACATGTTCAGCAATCTGACCGCGTCCTACGATCCGGTGTTCTGGCCGATCCACGTCAACATCGATCGCATCTGGTGGGAGTGGCAGAAGCTCAATCCGAACGCGTTGCCGGCCGATCTGGATTCCGTGCTGTCGCCGTGGAACTACACCATCCGCGACACGCTCGACATCGCGCCGTTCGGCTACGAATACGTCCGCAGCTCGCATTTCATGCCGGTCGGCCTCGAAGCACCGGTCAGCCGCTTCGTGTCGCAGCCGATCACCGTGCCGACGGCGGCGCGCAGCTTCAAGCGCGCGGAGATCCGCCTGCACCAGGTGCCGCAATTGATGCGCTCCTGCTTCGTGCGCGCCTTCCTGAACGAGCCCGGCGCCGACGCCTCGACGCCGATCAAGGGCAACCCGCATTACGCCGGCTACATCTCGATCTTCGGGCACGGCGCCTGCTACGGCGGTCCCGGTCATTGCGATATCCCGCCGCCGCAGCCGCGGCGCTTCGACCAGCGCGGACGCAGCCACAACACGCCGCGCAACCACCGGATCGACGTCACCGAGGCGGCGAGGCAGGCGCTCAAGAAGAAGGGCCCCTTGCAGATCACGCTGGTGGTGATCGGCGGCGATTACCAGGAGGAGAGGGAGCTTCTGAAGCTCGAGGGCGTGTCGATCAATTTCCTGGATTGAGCAAATTCCTGGATCTGGAAGGTGGCGGGGAAGTCATGGCGACGTATCGAATCCATCCGGGCATCGGCATCGCGCGCCTGGGCAACAGCGACACCGAATTCTACCTTGCACCGGAAACGCCCGCCGCGCTGCCGCTCGCCTGCGACGGTTTCGGCAATCCCCTGCACGGCCCGGATGGCGTCACGCCGGTTCCGGTCAAGACGTTCAAGGATGCGCATGGCCGCATCAAGCGCCAGGCCGCGCGCTTCCAGATCTTCGTCTATGACGATGAGTCTCCCGAAGGCAGGCCGCTGGCGCTCGGCGATGACGTCGAGGGCGGCGGCAATCACGGCGTGCTGGTCGACATCCAGTGGCGCGTCTATGTCGCCAACAAGAAGGCCTCCTGGTATCCCTTCACCGAGCTCAAGGGCGAGCATGGCTACGCCCAGGGCAGCGCGCGCCGCAATGCCGACATCACCGGCCAGGACCGCGATCTCCTGATCATCGATCCGGGCCCGCGCAGCGTGAATGCGACCACCAACCGGCGTGCTCATTTCGACCGCTCCGGCGGCCCCGGCAGCTATGCCACCACCTTTCCGCCGAAGGGGCTCCAGCCGTTCGACATCGATACGCTCGGCGAGATGATGACCGACAACAAGGGCCGTCTGATCGTGCTCGGCGGCCACGGCAATTCGGGCATGGACGTCAGCGGCAGCTTTGGTCCCAAGATCGAGGACTACGCCAACACCGACGGCTGGTATGACGACATCTCCGACGGCCCGGTGATGGCGCGGCTGATCATGTATTCGAAACAGGTCGGCCAGACCCGCTACGTCGACGTCGAGTTTCCGGCCTGGGTGGTGGTCGGCTATCCGCGCTTCGCGCCTCAGATCCTCGACATGATCACGATGGACGAGGTGCTGTACGATCTCTATGTGCGCCAGTTCGCCACCGACACCGGCATCTACGGCATCCTCGGCACCTATGACGATCCGCAAGCGATCCCGTTTCGTGACGAGGCGGCGCTGCGCCACTGGCAGGCCGGGCGCCTCGCATGGAATCGCAATTACCGGCCATGGTTCTATCGCGACATCTGGCCGATCCTGTTCCGGCCGGACGAGTTTCGCTATCTGAACGACATCCTTCAGCAGTCGAACTATCCGCACGACCAGGCGCAGCGCGGCACGTTCGATCCCAGCAAGCTCTCGCAGACACCGCGGCGCGCGACGCGGCCGACCGAGACCGAAACACCATCGGATGCGCCGCTGCGCGATGCGAGCCAGGGCGAGGCGGTCATGGCGGTCGCGGCGGTCGCAGGTCCGGCGCACCACGCCAAGGCCGACGATCCCTACGGGCCGATGCGCCGCTTCCTGTTCGATCTGTTGCGTCGCGCCGGGGAGGCGAACGCGTTCCAGGTGCAGGACCGCGCGTCGTCGCGCGTCCATTCGCTGCCGCTGATGCCGCTCTTGTGCGGCGACAATCCGCTGACCAACGAGACGCCGTCGAAATTCCTGCATCTCACCGAGTACCAGCTCTTCATCCTCGGCCAATGGGCGCGCGGCTGGTTCATCAACGAGAAGGAGGAGGGCTGGCTGCCGAAGGGCTATTCGCCGTTCGAGCCATATCCGAAGACGCCGCCGAAGACCGGTCGCGAGCTTGACCGCGGCGTGCTCAGCAACGTGCTGGGCGGCGCGTTCTGTCCCGGCGGCGAGCTCGGCTGGGTGATGCGCAATCCGTCGATCTACTGGGCACCGTATCGCATCAACGCCGATCGCAGCGTCTCGGATTTCCTCCAGAGCGCCGCCCAGGCCAATCAGTCTGGAGGCAGCGTGATCGCCGACCCGACCTTCAGCGTGGAGTCGCCGCTCAGCCAGGACAACGATTTCGAGACCGGCCTCCAGCCGGGCGATCTCACCAAGTACATGGGATTGCCCTGGCAGTCCGATTTCAACGAGTGCACGACGCAGCCGATCAACATCACCTACGCCGACTGGAACAACCTCTATCCCGGCAGCGACAATGACGAGCGGTTGCGCCGTGACGAGAAGACCTGGACCACCCTGTGGTGGCCGGCGCATCGGCCGTTGCAGTCGTTCGAGATCGCCTCGGTCTCGAACGGAAGCCCCAATTACGTCTGGACCACCTGGAGCCGCGGTGTCCCGCAGACACCGGTCGGCGACCTCAAGATGGTCACCGAGTGGGCGCGGCTCGGTTTCATCGTGCGCAATCCCTATCAGCCGGGCGCCAAGTCGGCCGACGACCTCACCTACAAGTACATCAGCGTCGAGCGAACCGCCGATCCCAAAAGCGAGGCATCATGAGCGACAATCCATTCGTCGGAAACTGGACGTATCGCAGCCTGCTCAACGATCCCGACGTCAACACGGCCTTCAACAATCTCGAATTCGGCCGTGGCACGATCGAGATCGTGACCGCGCCGATGCAGCTCCTGGTCGGCACGATCGGCGGCCCGGGCTGGTCGCTCGCCCTGAAGGGATCGCGCGCCTACGGCTCGCCGATGCAGGTGCGCTTCCAGGGCACCGGCGTCGTCGGCGGCGAGGAGTGGATCTACGATTATTGGGGCTCGCTGGTCCCGGCCTGGCCCAATGGCGTCGACGAGCGCCCGGCCATCGTCGGCTCGGTGATCCGCACCATCCCGCACAGCGGCGGCTCACCCGGCACGGTGGCGCCGGCCGGCGTGGTGGCGTCGTTCTACGCCGTCCGGGCCGACTGACCTTGGCCGCGTTCGACATCATCGTTGCAGGCGCAGGACCTGCGGGCGCTGCCGCAGTCCGCGCGCTTGCGATGTGCGCACCGGAGCTTCGGGTGGCCGTGATCGCGCCGGACCAACGGCGCGGGCGCGCGCAGGAAGAAGGTCAAGGACGAGGCCAGGGAAGAGGCGAGGTGTTGTCGCCGCTGGTCCAGCCGGTGCTGCGCCAGCTCGGCTTGTGGCCCGCTTTCGTGGCGCAGGGGTTTTCGCCGTCGCATCGGACGCTCACCGCGTGGGACGAGGCTGGCCTGACCTCGAGCGAATTGCTGCTCGAGGCGCGCGGGCCGTCATGGCGCGTCGATCGTCCGGCGTTCGACGGCTGCATCGCGATGGAAGCCTGCCGTGCCGCGGCGCGCGTCGATGCAAAAGTCTCTCAGATCGAACGCGAGGAAGACGGCTGGTCGGTCGCTTGTGACGACGGCAACAGCCATTCGGCCCGGCTGGTTATCGATGCCACGGGCCGCGCCCGCGCGCTCGCCGACCGCCGGGGCTCGCGCGCGAAAGTGCAGGACCGCCTGATCGCGGCCTATGCGGAGGCTGTAACGTCAGGACCGTCTGCCCCGGAACTGCTTGTCGAGGCTTTTGAGGATGGCTGGTGGTACACGCTGGCGCTGGGCGAGGGCCGGCGCGCCTTTGCCTGCATGACGGATTCCGATCTTGCCCGCGGCCTCAGGCTGAGCACGCCGGACGGTTGGCGCGCCGCGCTGGCGAAGACGCAATTCGTCGCGGCGGTGGCGAGCAAGGTGGTTCAATTCGAGCAGCCGCGCCTGCTCCCCGCCGGCAGCCGAACCGCCGCAAATGCGACAGGCTTCCGTTTTCTCTGCGCCGGTGATGCCGCAAGCGCGTTCGATCCGATTTCCGGCCATGGCGTCGTCAAGGCGATGCGCTCGGGCGTGTTTGCCGCCTATGCCGCCAGCGACTGTCTTGCGCGCGGAGATACCACAGCGCTCGACCGCTATGATTCCTGGGTCGCGCGCGAGGCGGCGGTCTACGCGACGACTCTGAGCGAGCATTACGGCAGCGTTTCGCGATGGGACGGGCGGCCGTTCTGGCAACGCCGGCGCGCCGACATGTCGTCGAGCAATTCTTTGAGCAGTCTCTCCGGACAATAGGGCGGACACCATGATGAAGAGCTTTGCGCGAATTGGTCTTGTCGTCGCCGCGCTCGGACCGAGCGTTTCGACATTTGCGGCGCCGGCCCCCCGTGCTTTCGAACCGCCGCCGACGCTGCCCGGACAGGGCGATGTGGTGCGTCTGGAGGCCGCAGTGGCCCCAGCCGTCGGCGGCTGCCGGCCGCAAGGGTCGATCTCGCGCAGCGGCTCGATCGTCTCCGTCGTGCTGAACTTCGTGCGCGGACGCTTCTTCATCAACAACCCCGACCCGACAGATCCGCAACCGGGCGGTCTCGATCCGGTCGAGCTGCGCTCCTATGGCGGCTGCAAGTCGGGGCCAGCGATCTTCGTCAAGCCGGGCGACACCTTGCGCGTCGACCTGATCAACCAGCTTTCGAAGGACGATCCGAGCTGCCTGCCCAATCCGCCAGCGGGTCTTGGCCTGCCGGCTTTGGTCGGATGCTTCAACACGACCAATCTGCACACCCACGGCCTGCATGTTTCGCCGGCGGGCAACAGCGACAACGTGCTGCTCAACATCGCGCCGCAGACGAAGTTTCCCTACGAGATCAACATCCCGAACGACCATCCGGCCGGCACGTTCTGGTACCACGCGCATCGCCACGGCTCGACGGCCGTGCAGGTGGCGAGTGGCGCCTCCGGCGTGCTCGTCGTGAAGGGCGAGCGGCCCTATACGCCGCCAACACCGCAGAATCCCAAGCCCCTCGCCGATATCGACACGGTGCTGCATGACGACAACGGCACGCCGCTGAAGGAGCAGCTCTTCCTGTTCCAGCAGATCGCTTACGCCTGCTTCCAGAACCAGCCAAACCAGCAGGGCGGCCCGTGGCAGCAGATCTACACCACGCAGGGGCTGTACAACGCCAACAGTCCCAACAACATCGCGAACGCGCCGTGGACGTGCCCGCTGCCGAGCAACGGCAATCCGGTCAGTCCGGGCGTCGTCGAGAATTTCGGCCTGCAACTGGACTCCTCCACGATCTGGGACACCAACGGTCGCTTCACCAGCGTCAATGGCATCGTGCAGCCGACGCTCACCGTACCGTCCGGTGAGATTCAGCGCTGGCGCTTCGTGCATGCCGGCATCCACGACACGGTCAACATTCAGCTCGTGCGCGCGACCCCGGTCGGCGCGACGAATCTGATCGCGACCTCGGCGCTGAGCGGCAATCGCCAACAGCAGAAGGCCGATCTTCTGGCGGCCTGCAACGCCTCGCCCTCCACGCTGATTCCGCAATTCGAGATTGCGAATGATGGTCTGACCCGCACGAAAGTCCGCACGATCCACGCCTCGCAAGTCGGCGGCGTGCTGGAATCGAACTACATGCAGCCCGGCTATCGCAGCGACGTCCTCGTCGTCTTTCCCTCGGACGGCGACTACTGCCTGCTCAACCAGGCCGCACCGCGGGCCGAGCGCGTCTCCAACGGCGGCGGCGGGCAGGGGCCGTCGACACCGCAATTGCTGGCTTACATCCATGTGCGCGGAGGCCAGCCCGTGACCGGCGATTTGCAGGCCTATGTCGGCAAGGCGCTGTACGATGCCAATCCGTCGCTGCCGGATGCGGTCCGCACCGGACTGCGTGACGGCGATCTGCGGCCGTGGGCACCGTTTGAAAATCTCGCGCCGCCGGCGGCCGGCAGCCAGGAGCAGCAGGCTGCCTTCGCGATCAATTTCCCGGCCTTCACGGTCAACAACAAATCATACGATCCCGACGTGGTGAACTTCACGCGTGAGGTCAACACCACGGACGATTGGCTGCTCAGCGCGCAAGGTGAGCCGCATATCTTCCATATCCACGTCAATCCGTTCCAGGTGATCGACGTCGTCACCACCAACGCCAATGGTCAGCAGATCTCGATCTACAATGCCGACGGCACCTGCAAACCGGACATCGTGTACGCCGACAAGCAGCAACTGGCGAACCAGTATTGCGGCATGTGGCACACATTCCGCGACACGGTCATCGTCGAGAACAACTATCAGATCCGGGTCAGGACGCGGTACGACCGTTACATCGGCGAGTACGTCCTGCATTGCCACATCCTCGACCACGAGGACGCGGGCATGATGGCCAACATCGCCATCGTCCCCGATCTCAACGCGCCGGGCGGCGGGCTCGGGATGGCCGGCATGCGTCACGCCAGGCCGACGGCCACACCGGCATCGGCGCCCGCCGCGGGTCACAAACATTGAGCGCGGCCAGCGCGGGGAGGGGGCGGGCGATGAAGATCGGAATCCCGGTTTACGACGGCGTCGACATGCTCGACGTCGCCGGCCCCTTCGAAATGTTCGACTGGGCCAATTTCGATGTCGAGCTCGTTGCCGCAAAGCCCGGATTGAAACGTTTTCGCAACCGGGGTTTTCCGTTCGAGGTCGCAAAATCCTTCGCGGACAGTGCCCAATACGATGCCGTCTGGATTCCGGGCGGAGACCCTGCTGCGCTCACCGAGATCATCAACGATCCACTCCGGAACTATTTCCACTTTTTGACCAGGCAGGCTGCCGGAGCGAAGTACATGTGCTCGGTCTGCGAGGGAGCCATGCTGTTCGCCGCGTCCGGTCTTCTCGACGGCTACTGGGCCACGACGCATTGGGCCTTTCTGCAATGCTTCCCGACCTACTTCCCGAACGTGAAGATTGCCGACGGTCATCCGCGTTTCGTGCTGGATCGCAATCGCCTGACCGGAGCCGGTATTTCGGCAGGCCTGGACGAGGCGCTGATGCTGATCACCCTGCTCGGCGGCACGGAGCTGGCGCGCGAGGTTCAGCAAAACACCCAATACTATCCGGATCCGCCGGTTCGAAGCGCGATCCCGCCCACGCCGCAATGTCCACTTGTCGGTGTAAAATTGCCGGAGGCGCAGCGCTAGGCCGGGCCGGCGATTATTGAGCTAATTATCTGATATTTCGAGATTTAACCGGCTGTAACGGCCTGGTTCAGTTCGTGGAACTGTTTCGCCGCGTCTGCGTTGTCTAGCCATGACTGAAGACCTTTCCTTTCGACGCAAACCCCTGACCCCCGAACAGCGCCAGGCGCGCGATGCGGCACGCCGGATCGAGGCCGAAAAGGCCATGCGCGATCACGAAGAGGCGCAGAAGGCGTTTTACGCCAACAAGGAGCGGCTGCGAGCCGAACGGCTCGCGCGCGAAGCGTCAACGGCAAAAGCCTGAGCGAACGCGCGCACCGCTGCAATATCGCCTGAGGTGTGTCCCCGGACCGGCCCTAGTGCCGGTTGGACATCCGCGTCGTGCTCAGGGCGAGCTTGAGTGCATGGACCGCGCCTGCGAACGCGCCACGGGGCGATTGCGCCTCGATCGCTTCGGCGGCAATGCGGCAATCGTCGGCGACCTTGAGCAATCCGCTTCGGGTCAGGTCCATGGTGGAGAGGGCGGCCTGCTCCAGGCAGAGGCGTTCCAGCCGTCGAAACTCGCGCAGCTCTCTGTTCATGCGTCAGCTCTCGATGTCCCCCGCGCCATGCGGCGCTGAGTCTGCTTAACGAATGGTGAATATCCGCGTAGCGGGTCTGGCTGGCGTGGGGCTGGCGGCTGTGGCGCGCGCGTCAAGCCTGGCGCGACCGGCAGGCTTGACGGCGTCTGCCTTCCGCCGGAAGCTTCAAATGATCCTCAACTGACGTGAATGACGGAGACGATCGCTCCCGGCAAGTTCGATTCCCATCAGCGAAACGCAATGGAGCTGACCATGACCACGTTCGACAAGCGCGAGCAGGGCTTTGAAGCCAAATTCGCCCATGACGAGGAGCTCATGTTCAAGGCCACGGCCCGGACCAACAAGCTGCTCGGGCTCTGGGCCGCCGAACGGCTCGGCCTCAGCGGCGATGCCGCGGCGAGCTACGCGACGACGCTGGTGACGGACAATCTGGAGCGCCAGACGATCGATGAGGTCGTGGGCAAGGTCTCTGGCGATCTCGCCGGCAGCGGCGTGTCGCGTGAGCAGGTCGCCCAGAAGTTTCAGGAGTGCCTGCATCAGGCCGTTCAGCAGCTCGAGGCCAAAGCCTGAGCGGCGCGCAGCCGCGCTCACAGCTCCATGTAGACGATCTCGATCGGCTCGCCGCCGAGGCCGTGAGAGAACTGCCCTCTGCCTGTGCTTCTGAAGCCGTAACGCTGGTAGAAGGCTTTGGCGTTGATCGTGGCTTCGAGACGGATAGGCCCGTCATGTCCCAAGCGCGCCTGGGCGACGCCGATGTCGAGCAATCGCTGTCCGAGCCCGGAGCCGGCCGCCTCGGGCAGGACGAACAGCCTAGTGACCTCGCCGGGCTCGGCATCGACGAAGCCGATGACGACGCCGTTACGAAGGCAGACGGTCATTCGCCCCTTGGCAATCAGGTCTTCGTAGAATCGGGGTGTCCGCTCGCCCATCCAGTTCTCGATCTGCGCCGGCGAATAGCATCCGCGCGCCAGACCGGCGATCGAGGCCCTTGTGATGTCGAACACCGCTCCCGCGTCGTCCGGACGCGCCGTCCTGAACGACACCTCGTCACTCGGCATGTTTGCGCATTCCTGAGTCGCTGAGCTTGTCGACATAGGCGATGCCGATCGCCGAGGCGATGAAGGTGAGGTGGATCAGGACCTGCCACATCACGCCGGTCTCGGTGAAGCCGGCGCGGTTCGAGCCGAGATTGCCGGCCTCGATGAAGGTGCGCAGCAGCGCGATCGAGGAGATGCCGATGATGGCCATGGCGAGCTTGATCTTCAGGACGCTCGCATTGACGTGGCCGAGCCATTCCGGCTCGTCGGGATGCCCCTGGAGATCGAGCCGCGAAACGAAGGTCTCGTAGCCGCCGACGATGACCATCACGAGCAGGTTGGAGATCATCACGACGTCGATCAGCGCCAGCACGCTCATCATGATCTGCTGCTCGGTGAGATCGATCGCGTGCCAGGACAGATGCCAGAGCTCCTTGAGAAACAGCACGATGTAGACGCATTGCGCCACGATCAGCCCGAGATAAAGCGGCAATTGCAGCCAGCGCGAGCCGAAGATGATCATCGGCAGCAGGCCGAGGCGCGGCGAGGGCGGGCGGGCTTCGGTGGTTGGTGCAGGCTCAACCGACATGCGGGCAGCATCCTCGCGCGCTGAGATGATCTCGCTCTCATGTAGCCCGGCAAGATGGCCGGTGGAAGACGCGAGGCGCGGTCGGGGTCTTTCGCGGCCGGCGCCGTCTCGTGTTACCGTGAAGAACGGCCGTTGCGGGAATGGTGGACGGCTTCGATCGAGAGGAGCGGACGTGTCTTGCAGCGGCTTCGGCGGTCGGCTCGGCCTGGTCACGCTTGCGGCCGCGATCCTGGTTGGCGCCGAGGTGTCGGCGACGCCGCTGACGCCGTTTCGCTACGAGGCGCAGGCGCAACGCCATTGTCCGCGTGACCGGGTGGTCTGGCTGGATTTCAGGAAAGGCGTCTATTACGCCAGGGGCCAGAGGCGGTATGGCCAGGGATTTGACGGCAGCTTCGTCTGCCTGGGAGAAGCCCGCGACAGCTCCTACCGTCGTTCGCTGTTGGGCTTGCGCTGAGCGGCGCGCCAGGCCGCTCGCGCCTCGCTATTTCTGGCCCGGCAGCTTCACCGGGACGTGCGCGGAGGTGCTGATGACCCGGGGGCTTCCGTCGGGATAGGTGCGATCACCGCGGATCAGCGATTCCAGGACCAGGAAAAATTTCTCGGCAAGCATTTGCGTCACCTTCGTTGGTGATGGCCTCTTGAAATGAGTCGAGGCGTCGAATGCGGAAATTCAATCAACTAAAAGCGAGTACCGCAATCCAAATCGGATCGCGTGCTGCGTCGCGGCGTAGTTGCGGTTAGAAATGAGGAAAGGCGTGCTGGTGCTCAGCCGAAGGCCAGCGCCACGAGGCTCGAGCAGAGAAGGATCAGGCCGCTGGCGGTCAATGCCAGGAAACCATCGGATACGAAGTCATGATTGCGCATGGGACACCTGCCGCTCTCGTCTTCGATGCTCGGTCGGATTGATTAAAATTGTCCGAACGTGCCGCCGTGAAAGAGGTGATGCTTGCCGTCCGCGCGACTGCCCTCAGGCCCTCGTGCGGTAACCTTCAAACGCATGGGCCAGGAAAATCCCCGCGCTTACCAGACCCATCAGTGCCGAAACCGTCTCGATCATCGTTAAATTCCAAATCCCGCCCTTGCAGGCGAGAAAGCGCTTGCGGCCTTGCACAGTCAAAAGAATTCCAGTGATTGTCGCGACAATGGGGGTGGAGTGAGGATTTGGCGCAACAGAATGTCCAGGAGTGGCACAGAGCAGCGGGGCGCGCTCCGTAGATCAACGGGGAGAAGCGAACGCGCCGTTTACCATCCCGGCGTGTTCGCTGTGGGCTCCCCATTTCCGCCGTGTTCGGGTTGCGTTATCCTTACTGCGTTCGACGCGGTGGTGGGCCGCCTCGGATTGGATGACCGGACAGCGCTTTCCCCGTAGCCAAAGCGGGTTGGGTACGCCTCCGGCGAAATGGTGTTTGGGGCGAATGGGGATCCGACGGTCAGATTCGGTTTTGCGGGCCGCGCGTGGTCTTGCGGCGGCAGCAACCTGCCTCGCGCTCGCCAATTGCGCCTCCTCGAACAAATTCGCCAGCCGGGTCGATCCGAAATACGGCGTGTCCTCGAGCCCGCGGGTCGTGGCTTTGGGGGATCCGGTCCCGAAGGGCGGCGGCACCTACCGTGTTGGCAAGCCCTATGTAGTGGCCGGCAGGACCTACGTGCCGGAAGAGGACGTCAACTACCGCGCCGAAGGCATGGCGTCCTGGTACGGGGATGATTTCCACGGCCGGCTGACCGCCAATGGCGAGGTGTTCGACATGGGCTCGCTGACGGCGGCGCATCCGACCCTGCCGATGCCGTCCTATGCGCGGGTGACCAATATCTCGAACGGCAAGTCGCTGATCGTCCGCGTCAATGACCGCGGGCCCTATCACGGCAACCGGCTCATCGACGTCTCGAACAAAGCCGCCGAACTGCTTGAATTCAAAGGCAATGGCGTCGCCAAGGTCCGCGTCGAATATGTCGGCCGGGCGCCGCTCGAAGGCTCCGACGACCGCCAGCTGATGGCGACCTTGCGGACCGGGATCCCGGCGCCGTCGCCCTCGATGGTCCGGGTCGCCTCGGCACGGCCCTTCGTGCCGGAGCTGCCGTCATCCAATCGCGGTGCGATCAGGGGCGAGGTCCCGATGCCGGAGGGGCGGCCCTATAGCCTCGGCAACACGTCCGCCGACGTCGCCTCGATCAATGCGACCTCTGAGATGTCGGCCTCGAGCCGCAGCCGGGGCCGGGCGCTCCAGAATGCCCGGCAGGTGTCCTATGACCAGGACGGGCGCTATGCGTCCGACAGCGCTCCCGACGCTTCTGACGGTGTCGCCGAGGCCCGCGGCATCCTGAGCGGCCGCGGCCTCTACTAAGCCTGGACAATCGGTCAGCGGCAATACCCGTCGCTGGTAGCAGATGATCAGAACGGGATGCGCGCGCGTCCCGTGAAGGTCCAGATCTGCGTGTTGCCGCCGATGCCACCGAGCTCGGCACCGAAGCCGACCGTGGAGCCACCTGCGAGCCGCGCGCCGATGCCGCCCGTGACGCGCGCCGACCAGCCCTGGAGCAATGGCGTCGAAGCGAGCGGCAAGGCGCCGGCGGCGACGATCGCGGCAGCGTCGTCCTGGGTGAAGTAGTAATCGGCATAGACGCCGGCATAGGGCATCAGCAGCACGGTATCGAGCCACGGGATGGGATAGGAGACCCTGCTGCCGGCCGAGGCGCGGCCACTGGAGAAGGTGCGGGCGGCCTGCGAAGTGCCAAGCGAATCGACATAGGCGTTCTCACGCTCCCACAGCGCGTAAACCTTGGCCGACGGCTCGATATTGAAGTTTGCCCAATTGTAGCTGCCGGTGAAGCCGGTCGCGAGCATCCAGCGATTGCCGTTGAAATTGCCCTGGGCCGTGCCGGCAGTGCCGTCATAGCCGATGCCGGAATAGGTCACGGCCACGTCGTAGCGCAGCGTCGGAATGATCTTCCAGCCGAGATAGGCGCCGACGGTCCAGCCGTCGCCCTTCAGCTTTCCGTTGATGTCGGTCTGGGTGTAGCTGAAATTCTCGTAGCCGCCGACGACGCCGACCAGCAGGTCCGGTCGGGCCCGGTAGGTCAGGCCCGACAGGAGATTGATCTGCTGGCCGTAGAGCGTGGCCTGGTTCGCCCCCTGACCGATATTGCCGGACGAGCCCCAGCGGTCGATGCCAGTGCCGCGCACGTCGATCCAGAACAGCCAGTCCTTCTGCTCCTTGAAGCGCGCCGCCGGTGCCTTGGTCGGCGCCGCCCGGTCGATCGCGGCAAAGGCCTCGTTGATCCGCGAGGAGCCGCGCCCGCGGCCTCCGGAATAGGCGTTGGAGCCTTGAGAGGCGGATTGCTGATCGGATTTGGGCTTGTCGTCCTCATCGCCGTCGGGCGCGGCGGCGAAATTGACGCGCAGCCCGCCCGCGCCGGGCGTGATGTATTGCCCGCCCTCGCTAAAACCCTCGGAGATCGCGGTGTCGATCGATCCGGAGATCGCCTGTCCCGAGCTCTGCGCCACGATCTTGGTGACGTTGACCTGGAGCGCGCGCAGCTTGGCGCTGTCGGCGGGAATGTCGACCGACTGATTCAGGGCCGGCGAGGTCGAGGCGTTGAAGGCGGGGCTGCCGTTGTACTGCGCCGTGATGGTGTGATTGCCGACGGCAAGCGTTGTCGTCGCAAAGGTGGCGACGCCGGCCGACAGCGTTGACGTGCCGATCGGCGTGGTGCCGTCGAAAAATGTCACTGTGCCCGTCGGCGTTCCGCCGCTGCTGCCCACGGTTGCCGTAAACGTCACGGAGTCGCCGTAGCTGCTCGGATTCTTCGACGACGTGAGCGCGGTGGTGGTCGTCGCCGACAGATAGGTGAACCTGTCCGCGGCCGAGGTGGGCGAGGTTCCGCCGACCGTCGTCACGGTCACGTCAACCGTGCCGGCGCCGGCCGGCGAGGTCGCCGTGATCGAGGTTGCCGAATTCACCGTGAAGCTGGTCGCATTGTTCGCGCCGAATTTCACTGCGGTCGCGCCCGTGAAGCCGGTGCCCGTGATGGCCACGGATGTGCCGCCGATCGCGGATCCGGAGGTCGGCGAGATCGAGCTGACCGTTGGTGCCGGCGTGTAGCTGAATTGATCCGATGCCGACGTTGCGGATGTCCCGCCTGGCGTCGTCACGGTGACGTCGACCGTGCCGGCGCCAGTGGGCGATGTCGCGGTGATCGAGGTCGCTGAATTGACCGTGAAGCTGGTCGCATTGGCGGCGCCGAACTTCACAGCGGTTGCGCCGGTGAATGCGGTGCCGGTGATGGTGACCGACGTGCCGCCCGTCGTCGGGCCTGCATTCGGCGAAACCGACGTCACGGTCGGCGCTGCGGCGTAGGTGAATTGATCGGCGGCTGAGGCGGCCGACGTTCCGCCAGGTGTCGTGACGGTGAGATCAACGGTGCCGGTGCCCGCCGGCGATGTCGCGGTGATCGAGGTCGCGGAGTTGACCGTGAAGCCCGTTGCGTTCGTCGCCCCGAACTTCACGGCGGTCGCACCGGTGAAATTGGTGCCGGTGACAGTCACCGAGGTGCCGCCGGCGAGCGGACCGCCCGTCGGCGAGATCGACGTCACGGTCGGTGCGGCGAAATAGGTGAACTGGTCCGCCGCTGACGTCGGCGAGGTGCCGCCCGTGGTCGTCACCCTGACGTCGACCGTGCCGGTGCCGGCCGGCGATGTCGCGGTGATCGATGTGGCAGAGTTCACCGTGAAGCCCGTGGCCGCCGTTGCACCGAACGTTACGGCCGTTGCGCCGGTGAAATTGGTGCCCGTGATCGTGACCACCGTGCCGCCGGTCGCGGGCCCCGCCGTCGGCGAGATCGACGTGACCGCCGGCGTGGCGACATAGGTGAACTGGTCGGCGGCCGATGTCGCCGAGGTGCCGCCCGGGTTGGTCACGCGGAGGTCCACGGTGCCGGTCCCCGCGGGTGACGTCGCGGTGATCGATGTCGACGAATTGACCGTGAAGCTCGTTGCAGCGGTTGCGCCGAAGGTCACCGCCGTCGCGCCGGTGAATCCCGTGCCCGTGACGGTCACCACCGTGCCGCCGACCTGCGGGCCCGCCGTTGGCGAGATCGAGGTGACGGTCGGAGCGGAAATATAGGTGAATTGATCCGCAGCAGACGTTGCCGACGTCCCACCTACGGTCGTCACCCTGACATCCACGGTGCCGGTCCCGGCCGGCGACGTCGCGGTGATCTGGGTTGCCGAATTGACCGTGAACCCCGTCGCCGCCGTTGCGCCGAACGTCACGGCCGTTGCGCCCGAGAAATTGGCGCCGGTGATCGTGACCGTGGTACTGCCGGCGAGCGGGCCTGATGTCGGAGAGATCGAGGTGACCGAGGGAGCGCCGACATAGGTGAACTGATCAGCCGCCGATGTCGCGGACGTCCCGCCGCCGGTTGTCACCCTGACGTCCACGACGCCGGTGCCGGCCGGTGAGGTCGCGGTGATCGAGGTCGCCGAATTGAACGTGAAGCCGGCCGCCGCCGTCGCGCCGAAGGTCACGGCGGTGACGCCCGTAAAGTTGGTACCGGTGATCGTCACCACCGTGCCGCCAGCCTGCGGGCCCGCAGTCGGCGAGATCGAGGTAACGGTCGGGGTGGGGATATAGGTGAACTGGTCCGCCGCCGATGTGGCCGACGTGCCGCCGGTTGTCGTCACCCTGACGTCGACCGTGCCGGTTCCTGCCGGTGATGTCGCGGTGATCTGTGTCGCCGAATTGACGGTGAAGCCAGTCGCAGCCGTTGCGCCGAACGTCACGGCCGTTGCGCCGGACAAATTGGTGCCGGTGATGGTGACGGTGGTGCCCCCGGCACCCGGGCCCGATGTCGGCGAGATCGAGGTCACGGTTGGTGCGGGAACATAGGTGAATTGGTCGGCCGCCGAGGTGGCCGACGTTCCGCCCGCAGTCGTCACGGTGATGTCGACCGTGCCTGTGCCGGCCGGCGATGTCGCGGTGATCTGGGTTGCCGAATTGACGGTGAAGCCGGTCGCAGCCGTCGCGCCGAACGTGACCGCGGACGCGCCGGACAGGTTCGTGCCGGTGATGATCACAGTCGTGCCGCCGGTCTGCGGTCCCGATGTCGGCGAGATCGACGTCACGGTCGGCGGCGCGGCATAGGTGAACTGGTCCGCCGCCGAGGTCGCGGATGTGCCGCCGGGTGTCGTGACCCTGACGTCCACGGTGCCGGCGGCGCCGGCGGGCGCGGTCGCCGTGATCGATGTCGCCGAATTGAAGGTGAAGCCGGTGGCAGCCGTCGCGCCAAACGTCACGGCGGTGACGCCGGTGAAATTGGTGCCGGTGATCGTCACCGACGTTCCCCCGGCCGTGGGGCCTGTTGTCGGGGAGATCGAGGTGACTGTGGGGGCCGCAATGTAGGTGAACTGGTCCGCCGCCGACGTCGCCGAGGTGCCGCCCGCAGTCGTGACTCTGACGTCCACGGTGCCGGTCCCCGCGGGCGAGGTCGCGGTGATCTGGGTCGCGGAATTGACGGTGAAGCCGGTTGCCGCGGTCGCCCCGAACGTCACGGCGGTCGCGCCGGAGAGGTTTGTGCCGGTGATGGTCACGGTGGTGCCACCACCGCCCGGGCCCGTTGTCGGCGAGATCGAGGTGACAGTCGGCGCGGCGACATAGGTGAACTGGTCGGCGGCCGAAGTTGCCGACGTGCCGCCCACGGTCGTCACCGTGACATCAACCGTGCCCGTGCCTGCGGGCGAGGTGGCCGTGATCTGGGTATCGGAATTGACTGTGTAGCCCGTGGCATTGGTGGCGCCGAACTTCACGCCGGCAGCGCCACTGGTCGTGCTCAAGCCAGTACCGGTGATGATGACCGTCGTGCCGCCACCCGTTGGACCGGCGGTCGGCGTAATCGACGTCACGGTCGGCACGGGGACATAGGTGAACTGGTCCGCGGCCGAGGTCGGCGATGTCGAGCCGTTGGTGACGGTGACATCGACGGTGCCGGCGGAGCCGGCCGGTGCGGTTGCCGTGATCTGCGTATTGGAATTGACGGTGTAGCTCGTCGCGTTCGTGGCGCCGAACTTGACGCCGGCGGCGCCGGTCGTTCCGGTAAAGTTGGTGCCCGTGACGACCACCGACGTGCCGCCGGCCACCGGTCCTGATGTCGGCGAGATCGACGTCACCGTGGGGCTGGGCAGATTGATGGTGAACACGAACGCGGTGTTCGCGATCGAACTGCCGGTGCAGCCTCCGTTGAAATCGCTGCAGCCCGGCGCGTAATAGAGCGTGATCGAGTCCGCTCCGCCGCCGGTCTTGGCGTTCAGCGTGATGTCGATCTCGGCCTGGCCGGCGTTCGCGCTTTGACCGTTTTGATTCGGGTTGGTCGGATGAAATGTATAGGTCGCCTTCGCCGTCGTTGGATTGTAGTCGGCCGCTGTGAGCTGCTGGTTGCCGCCATTGGTGCCGCTCGAATTGGCGATCGGCGCATTGTAAAACGAATCCGTCCCCGCGACGGAATAAAGGCCCCATACAACGGAGTCATCGGCAGGGGCGGAGACCGTGCCGACAGTAAAACACAGGCGGTAGGTCTGGCCGACCGACGTGAAGTTGACCGTTACGCCGGATGTTGAGTTGGTCGTTTGATCGCAAGCCGCGTTCGCCGCGGCCATTGCGCCGAGCATCAAGACGGCCGCGATGCAGATGCGTTGAGCCGCCCGCCAGACAGAGCGCAATATCCGCGAAGGCATGGCTCCACCATCGCGTGCCGGGACCGCCAATTCCCCGATTATGTCTGGCACGGCCACCGCAATTGCGTGACTCACCGGCCCCCCTTGGCGGCAGCTCTCACCAGAGCATCCGCCTAAATCCCTGATTGTGAAATTATTCGCGTATATTGTTGCGTGCATTTGGACGAGACGCGCCGGGCAACGCAAGCGCGCAAGGCCCCCAAACTGCTGGAACCAAGTCGCGGGCACCACTTTCCGGCGAACCGTTGCGCGGCAGCAACAAAAGCGTGCTTGGGTAGCAATCTCGACGGGAGCGCCTGATGCGCCAATTTATGGTTGCGCTTGTGCTTGACTGTCAACGCAGGCTGATCAACAATCTCGACGAGTGGGCCGTAAGACATTCATTCTTTAATTTAAGTATTGCCGTCGCGGAATGCATCATCGCGCGACGGGTCGCTAGTTTATTTGGGGAGGGGTCATGCCGTACCAGCCTGTTCTCGGCCAGATTATGCCTTTTGCGGGCGCAGTGATTCCCAGGGGCTGGGCGCTGTGTAACGGCGCGCTGCTGGCGATCCAGCAAAACTCCGCGCTGTTCTCGTTGCTCGGTACCTACTATGGCGGCAACGGAACGACGACGTTTGCGCTTCCCGATCTGCGTGGTCGCGCGATCCTCGGCTCGAGTGGCGGCGGTGGCTCATACCCGGTCGGCATGGTCAGCGGAACGAATTCGGTCACCCTGATCACGTCGCAGCTCCCGGCTCACAACCATCTCGTTCAAGTGTCCGCGACGGCCGGAGCCGGACGTGGAAACGTCCCTCCCAACAACAATGTCTTCGGGACGAACTCCTTGCCGGCGAACAATCCGACGATGATTTTCGCTGTGCCCGGCGCTGGCGACACGCCTCTGGCGGTCGGCACCAACCTGGTGAATGAGGGCCGGGGCCAGGCGCACAACAACCTGCAGCCCTATCTCGCGATCAGCTATCTGATTGCGATGCAGGGGACGTATCCGTCGCGAGACTGACCGCTGCGCGACTGGATTTGCGCGATCGACATCCTCCGCATCGACGCTTCGAACTTCTACGCACGCACCCATCAAATTGAAAAAATGGCGTGCACAAGCAAAGGATCATAGGCGATGGCAGATCCGTTTATCGGCGAGATTCGACTGTTCGGCTTCCCACGTATTCCCAACGGGTGGCTGGCCTGCGCCGGACAATCGCTGCCGATTTCACAATATGACACGCTCTACGCCGTCCTCGGCACGACCTATGGCGGCGACGGTAACACCACCTTCAACCTTCCGGATCTTCGCGGCCGCGTTGCGATCGGACAGGGGCAGGGCAATCCGAACTATGTGCTGGGGCAGGTTGGCGGTGAGGAGCAGCACACGCTGGTCGAAGCCGAAATGCCGGCCCATAGTCATGCGCTGGTGTCCTCCACCGCGATTGGAACGGCGGTCACGCCCGCGCAGACACTCCATCTTGCCACGGCGTCAGGAGGCGAACTCTACGCGCCAGTAGCGAACGCCGGAACGTACGCCACGATGGCTGCCTGCGTCGCCACGGCGGGCAACAGCGTCGGGCATGACAACATGATGCCGACCGTCGTTGCCAATTATTGCATCTGCTACGCAGGCATCTTCCCTTCGTCCGGCTAGGCTGCGCGCGCATCAATATTCAGTCTCGAGGTAGACACCATGTCAGATCCGTTCGTTGGAGAAATCCAGGCCTTTCCGTTTGCTTTTGCGGTCGGCGGCTTCAACCAGGCTTGGCTCCCCTGTGGCGGCCAGCTCATGCCGATTCAGCGTTTCACGGCGCTGTATTCCCTGATCGGCACCTATTACGGCGGCAACGGGACGACCAATTTCGCCTTGCCGAACCTGAACGGCTCGGTCGCGATCAGCCAGGGCCAGGGTCCGGGATTGCAGAACCGCCTCATCGGCGAGATCGTCGGCAGTGCTCAGGTGACCTTGACGGGCGATAACATGGCGAGGCACTCGCACGTCCTGCAACTCGGCAATAAGGCCGCGCAGGGCGCAACGGCTGGTCCCGGCACGCCGGGGACCACGGTGGCGATCGATCCCGGCTTCAACGGTTTCACGGCGCCTCCTGGGACTCTGACCTTGGCGCCCAACGCCGTCGCGCTCACCGGGCAGAACCTTCCTCACGACAACACGCAGCCCACCCAGGCGATCGTCTGGTGTATCGCCTATGCAGGAATTTTTCCGTCCTTCTCCTGAACCATCTTGCGTGCGCGACGGCATGATTGGCGATGCGCGGCTCGACATCGTCCCGGACGATCCGGCTCTGCGGCTCCGGCCGGCAGGTCCGGTCGACGAGCCGTTCATCCGGCATCTGTTCGAGGAGGTCCGGGCGGGGCAATTCGCCGCGACGGGTTTGTCCGGGCCGATCGTGGGCCAGATCATCGCGCAGCAGTTCCGCAGCCAGGCGGCCGGCTATGCCGCGCAATTTCCCGACGCGATCTCGCTGATCGTCACGCAGGACGGGACCGCGATCGGCCGGTTGCTGCTCCATTGCGCAAGCGAGCGCTGGCACATCGTCGACATCGCGCTGCTGCCGCTCGATTGCGGTCGCGGCACCGGCACGAAGATCCTTGACGCTCTCGAAGCAAGCGCGCGGCAGCGGGGTGTCGGTGCGCTGACCCTCACGGTGCTCTCAGGCAATCCAGCCGCGCACAGGTTTTACCTGCGGCACGGATTTGCCGAGAGCGGGCAGGCGGGTGCCGCCCACATCGCGATGAGAAAGGACCTCGCTTAGCGCGCTGCCTCGCGCAGGAATTTCAAGAGCGCGGCGTTGACCTCGTCGGGCCGCTCCTGCTGCACCCAATGGCCGGCGCCCTCGATGATCAGTTTCCGCGTCAGGTTGGGCAGCACGCGCTCGAGCTCGTTGACGCGCTTGGCGCCGATCAGGCCGGTGATGACGGCGTCTTTCGAACCGGCAATGAAGAGCGAAGGCTGATGAATCTGTGCGTCCTGCCAGGGCGCCGTCAGCTCCCAATTGCGATCGAGGTTGCGATACCAGTTCAGCCCGCCGCGGAAGCCGGACCTGCGGAAGGTGTCGGTGAAATAGGCGAGGTCCGCCTCGCTGAGCCAGCCGGGCAGCGGTTCCTCGGCACTCGCGTGGCCGAGAAAGCCCTTGCCCTCCTCCACGAACATGGCGGCTGAGGGATCGGCGAGGCCGCGGCCGCCGAGCACGATGCGCATGGTGCGGGCGACGTCGTGCTCGAACTCGGCCTCGGCGACACCAGGTGCCTGGAAATACTGCCAGTAGAAATTGGTGACGCCGTTCTGTCGCAACAGCTCGAGCGGCTTGCCGCGGCCGCGGAACGGCGGCGGTACGCTCAGGCCCGCGACCGCCGTAAAGATGTCCGGCCGGAACAGCGCCGCGTGCCAGGCAACCGGCGCGCCCCAATCGTGGCCGACCACCATCGCCTTGGTCTCGCCGAGCGCCTGCACGAGGCCGACGACGTCCCCGACAGTGTCGAAGATCGAGTAGGCGGCGACGTCCGCCGGCGCCGCGCTTTGGCCGTAGCCGCGCATGTCGGGGGCGACGACGTGAAACCCGGCGGCCGCCAGCGTGAGGATCTGATGGCGCCAGGAGTACGACAGCTCCGGCCAGCCGTGGCACAGCACCACCAGAGGGCCCTGGCCGGCTTCGCGAATGAACAGATCGATCCCGTTGGCCTTGATCACGCGGGTGGACGACATCGCTTTTCCGCCTTGTTTCAGGGGTTTGGTCGACAAATATGAGGTGCCACGATAGGGGCGCGGCGAGAATCGTGCAATCTCGGGTTCCGGCCGCCAGCCTCGTGTTGTTCGCGCCGGTTCCTGCTGTTAGAACGCCGCTCTCAGGGCTTGGCCATGGCATTTCGTCTTTTTCCGCTCCGTCGCAGCCGGTTCACCACCGAGGTGCTGTTGCGCGGGTTGCTCGCGACAGTTCTGGTGGTCGGCATCGGCTCGGGCGGGGCGCTCTACGCCGCCAACCAGAGTGTCCAGGGCGCCAAGAAGGCGGAAGATTCCGGTTTTGACGGCGACGCCCCCACCGCGATCCTGATCGAGGCCTCCAGCGGCGGCGTGCTGTTCGAGAAGAACGCCGACGAGTTGCGCGCGCCCTCCAGTATGATGAAGCTGATGACGGCGGAAGTCGTCTTCAACGCCATCAAGAAGGGCGACATGAAGCTGACCGACGAATACCGGATCAGCGAGAACGCCTGGCGCAAGGGCGGGGCCCCCTCGGGCGGTTCGACCATGTTCGCCGCCATCAACAGCAAGGTCTCGGTCGACGATCTCCTGCACGGCGCGATCATCCAGAGCGGCAACGACGCCTGCATCGCGCTGGCCGAAGGCATGGCCGGTAACGAGAAGATCTTCGCCGCCGACTTCATGACCAGGCGCGCCCGCGAGCTCGGCATGACCAGGTCGACCTTCGGCAATTCCAACGGGCTGCCCGACCCCGGCAACAAGATGACGGTGCGTGAGCTCGGCATCCTCGCCCGCCACATCATCCTGGACTTTCCGGAGTTCTACAAACTTTTCGGCGAGAAGGAGTTCACCTGGAACAAGATCCGTCAGCCCAACCGCAATCCGCTGCTCAATTCGATGGAAGGCGCCGACGGTCTGAAGACCGGCTACACCAAGGAGGGCGGCTATGGCATGGTCGGCTCGGCGGTGCAGAACGGCACGCGGCTGATCGTCGTCGTCAACGGTCTGGAAGACCCCGAGGATCGCGCCACCGAAGCCAAGAAGATGCTGGAATGGGGTTTTCGCAATTTCGAGACCCGCACGCTGATCGCGGCCGACCAGCAGGTCGGCTACGCCAAAGTGTTCGGCGGCGACAGCCGCTCGGTCAAGCTGGTCGCCAAGACGCCCGTGAAGGTGATGGTGCACAAGAACGGCAGCGACAAGCTGATCGCGCGTGTCGTCTATAGCGGTCCGGTGCGCGCGCCGGTCGAGGCCGGCCAGAAGGTCGGTGTCGTCAGGGTCTGGCGCAGCGGCAATATTGCGGTGGAGACGCCGGTCTACGCGGCCGAAGCTGTTGGCTCCGGTTCGACCATGCGCCGCGCCATCGACGGCGCCAGCGAGCTCGTCATCGGCATGTTCCGCGCAGGCGCCGAGAAGCTGTGATCATGAGTGAGAGTGCGGGACAGCGGCGGTCCGGACGCGGACGCTTCATCACCTTTGAAGGCGGCGAGGGCACCGGCAAGTCGACCCAGATCAAGAAGCTTGCCGATCGGCTCAAGGCAGCAAGGATGCGCACCCTCGTGACGCGCGAGCCGGGGGGATCGCCGGGTGCCGAAATCATGCGCCATCTGGTGCTGTCGGGCATGGGCAAGCTGCTCGGGCCCGACGCCGAGACCCTGTTGTTCGCGGCCGCCCGCGACGACCATGTCCGCACCGTGATCGCGCCCGCGCTCAGCCATGGCACCTGGGTGCTGTGCGACCGTTTTGCCGATTCGACGCGGGCCTATCAGGGCAGCCTCGGCAGCGTGCCGGCGGGGCTGATCAACGCCATGCAGCGGGTCACGATCGGGGACCTCAAGCCTGACCTCACCATCATCCTCGATCTGCCGGTCGAGATCGGCCTGCAACGCGCCGCGGCGCGCCGTGGAAGCGGCACGCCCGATCGGTTCGAGGGCGAGCAGCTCAGCTTTCACCAGGGCCTGCGTGAGGCCTATCGCAAGATCGCCGCGGAAGAGCCGGCGCGCTGCGTGCTGATTGACGCCAATTCCGATCCCGACACGGTCGCAGGCCGCGTCTGGGCCGCGCTGCGCGATCGTCTTCTGCCGACGCCGGCCTCGGCGGTGTCGGCATGAGCCCGCGTCAGGTCGAGCGTGAATCCGCCGTTCCGCATCCGCGCGAGACGAGCATCCTGTTCGGCCATCGCGAGGCCGAGACGGCACTGCTGGCGGCCTATCGCAGCGGGCGCATCCCGCATGCCTGGCTGATCGGGGGGCCGCAAGGCATCGGCAAGGCGACGCTGGCCTATCGGATGGCGCGCTTCGTGCTCGCGCATGGCCAGCCGCTGGCACCTTCCGTGCAGCGTGCCGAGACCCTGGCGATCGATCCTGATGACGCCGTGGCGCGGCAGGTGGCGGCAAGCTCGCACGGCGGGCTGCTCACGCTGGAGCGCACCGCCAACGACCGCGGCGTGATGCGGACCGTGATCACCGTGGATGAAACGCGCGAGACCATCGGGTTCTTCGGCTCGACGGCCGCTGCCGAAGGCTGGCGCGTCTGTATCGTTGACACTGTCGACGAGCTCAATCCGAATGCGGCCAACGCGCTGCTCAAGATTCTGGAGGAACCGCCGCAGCAGTCGCTGTTCCTGCTGGTGAGTCACGCGCCTGCGCGCGTGCTCGCCACAATTCAGTCACGCTGCCGCAAGCTGCGCCTGCGACCGCTCGGAACGGACGAGGTGATCGGTGCCGCCGCTGAAGCGGCCGGCCTCGCTCCGACTGACCTCGCTTTGCGCGAAGCCGCGGAGGCCTCAGAGGGCAGCGTCGCGCGGGCGCTGACGCTGCTCGGCGGCGATGCCCTGAAACTGCAGCAGCGCACGGCGGCGCTGCTGGCGCGACTGCCACAGGTCGATCCGCGCGAGTTGCACACGCTCGGGGAGTCGCTCGGGACCAGCGACCGCGTCGCGCTCGCGGCCTTTATCGACGGCATCGATCGCTGGATCGCCGAACGGCTGCATGCGGACGAGGCGAATGCCAACCAGAACCTGCCGCGCCTTGCGCGCCTAGCTGAGGTATGGGAAAAGATCGTCCGCGCCGCGCGAGACACCGAAACCTACAATCTGGAGCGAAAGCCCTTGGTGTTCTCGGTGTTCGGCTGGCTGGCGGACGCGACGCGCTAGAGCATGATCCGGAAAATGTGCAGCGGTTTTCCGAGAGGATCATGCGCAAAACAATAACCTAACGCAGGTTCGATTCCAGATTTTCGAGAAGCCGGTAAAGGAATTCATCGTGGCAACGCGAGCTAAGAAAACCGTCAAAGCCAAGAGCAGCAAGAAGAAGGCTGCCAAGAAAGCCGTGAAGAAGGCCGTGAAGAAAGCCGCAAAAAAGGCTGTGAAGGCGCGTGCGTCCAAGGCCGCCAAGAAGGTCAAGAAGACCAAGAAAGCTGTCGCCAGGAGGGGCGTGAAGAAGAGCGCTGCGAAGACGGCAAAGAAGGCCGGGAAGACGGCTGCGAAGAAGCAGGTCGTCGCCAAGAAGGTTTCGAAGACAAAGACCGCCGGCAAGCCAGCCAAGGCTCCCGAGAAGAACAAGGCTCCAGCGAAGAAGGTGGCCAAGAAAGCGAGGGTGATCGCTCCCGCCGTGACCGCCGCACCGGCTTCTGTTGCTACGCCGCCGAAAGCTGCGAAGCCCAAGGTATCGAAACCCGGGGCGCCGCAGGCTCCGAAGCCCGTTGCAGTCGCTGCTCCGCAGGCCAGTGCGCCCGCATCTGCCCCCGCGCGCGACAACGTCTTCTACGTCACGACCGCGATCGCCTATCCCAATGGCAGCCCGCATATCGGCCACGCCTATGAGGCGATCGCGACCGATACGCTGGCGCGTTTCGCCCGGCTCGACGGCAAGGACGTGTTCTTCCTGACCGGTACCGACGAGCACGGTCTGAAGATGATCCAGACCGCGCAGAACGAAGGCCTGACGCCGTCTGCACTCGCGACCCGCAACGCCGCCCGCTTCAAGGCGATGGACGAGCGGCTCAACGTGTCGTTTGACCGTTTCATCCGCACCACCGAAGAGCAGCACCACCGCTCCACCCAGGAAATCTGGCGGCGGATGGAGGCGAACGGCGACATCTATGCCGACGTCTATTCCGGCTGGTACTCGGTCCGGGACGAAGCCTATTACTCCGAGGAAGAAACGCGCCTGAATGACGACGGCGTGCGCCTTGGCCCGCAGGGAACGCCGGTCAACTGGGTCGACGAGAAGAGCTACTTCTTCCGCCTGTCGAACTACCAGGACAAGCTGCTCAAGCTCTACGAGGACAATCCCGATTTCATCGGTCCGGACTCGCGCCGCAACGAGGTGGTGAGCTTCGTCAAGGGCGGCCTGCGCGATCTCTCGATCTCGCGCACGACGTTCGACTGGGGCGTCAAGGTGCCCGGCGACGAAGAGCACGTGATGTATGTCTGGGTCGACGCGCTCACGAACTACATCACCGGCGTCGGCTTCCCTGACGAGAGCGACACAAACTGGCGCTATTGGCCGGCCGATGTGCACATCATCGGCAAGGACATCATCCGCTTCCACGCGGTGTACTGGCCCGCGTTCCTGATGTCAGCCGGCATCCCCGTGGCGAAGCGGGTCTATGCCCACGGCTTCCTGTTCAACAGGGGCGAGAAGATGTCGAAGTCGGTCGGCAACGTCGTCGATCCCTTCAACCTGGCCGACCAGTATGGCGTCGACCAGATGCGCTATTTCTTCCTGCGCGAGGTGCCGTTCGGCCAGGACGGCAACTACAACCACGAAGCCATCGTCGCGCGCATCAACGCCGATCTCGCCAACGACCTCGGCAACCTTGCGCAGCGCTCGCTGTCGATGGTCGCCAAACAGCTCGGCGGCGTGCTGCCCGAGCCCGGCGAGTTCAGCGACAACGACAAGGCGATTCTGGCGATGGCTGACGGCATGCTCGCAGCAAGCCGCGAAGCGATGGCGACGCAGCAGATCCATCACTGGCTCAACGCCGTGTGGGCCGTGGTTGCGGAAGCCAATCGCTATTTCGCGGGCGAGGCGCCGTGGGCGCTGGCCAAGACCGATCCCGCCAGGCAGAAGACGGTGCTCTATGTCACCGCCGAAGTCGTGCGCCAGATCGCGATCCTGGCCCAGCCGGCGATGCCGACGGCATCAGGGTTGCTGCTCGACAGCCTCGGTGTCCCCGCCGGCGAGCGCGATTTTGCCATGCTCGGCGGCGCCAAGCGGATTGCACCGGGCTCGACGCTGCCGGCGCCGACCCCGGCGTTCCCGCGCTACATCGAACCGGCGGCCTGAGGCGTCCGGGCGATGCTGGTCGACAGTCACTGCCATCTGGATTTTCCGGACTTCGCGGAAGATCTCGACGGGATCGTGTCGCGCGCGCGTGCGGCCGGCCTCACGCGCATGGTCACGATCTCGACGCGGGTGCGAAAGCTCAACCAGCTTCTCGCCATCGCCGAGCGGTTCGACGACGTCTATTGCTCGGTCGGAACCCATCCGCACAACGCGGATGAGGAAGACGGCATCACGCCGGACGAGCTGATCGCGCTGACGCAGCATCGCAAGGTCGTCGCGCTCGGCGAGGCCGGGCTCGACTATTTCTACGACAACGGCTCGCCGGAGGCGCAGGCGAGGGGCTTTCGTGCCCACATCGCGGCCGCGCGCACCACCGGCCTGCCGCTGGTGATCCATACCCGCGAGGCCGACGAGGATTGCGCCCGCATCCTGGAAGAGGAGGCGGCCAAGGGATCGTTTGACGCCGTGCTGCATTGTTACACCGGCGGGCGCGAGCTGGCGCTGAAGGCGGTGTCGCTCGGGCTCTATATCGGCTTCACCGGCATCCTGACCTTCAAGAAGTCGGAAGCCCTGCGCGCGCTCGCGGCGGAGCTGCCGTCCGATCGTATTCTGGTTGAAACCGACTCGCCCTATCTTGCGCCGGGCAAGTTCCGGGGCAAGCGCAACGAGCCGGCCTATGTGGTCGAGGTCGCCAAGGTGCTTGCCGAAACCCGCGCCGTGTCGTTCGACGAGATCTCACGCCAGACCACAGAAAACTTCTTCCGCCTGTTCTCCAAGGTGAAAGCTTGAGGTTGGAAGCCGCATGACGCTGACGCTGACGATCCTGGGCTGCGGCTCCTCCGCCGGCGTGCCGCGCCCGGCACTCGGCTGGGGCGCCTGCGATCCCAACAACCCAAAAAACCGCCGTCGCCGCTGCTCCCTGCTGGTCGAGCAGACGTCACACCACGGCACCACGCGCATCGTGATCGATACCTCGCCCGATCTGCGCGAGCAGCTGATCGACACCCATGTCGACCATATCGATGCGGTGTTCCTGACCCATGAGCATGCCGACCAGACCCACGGCATGGACGATCTGCGCTCGGTCGTGCTGCACATGCGCAAGCGCATTCCGGTCTATCTCAACCAGTCGACCGCGAAGGACATCATGGCGCGGTTCTCCTATTGCTTCATCTCGCCCGAGGGCAGCGACTATCCGCCGATCCTGCACCGGCATTCGATCGAGGCCGGCGGCACGCAGATCATTGGCGGCAAGGGTGGGGAGGTCTCGATCACCGCCTTCCTGGTCCAGCACGGCCAGATTCCCGCATTGGGCTATCGCATAGGCAATGCCGCCTACACACCTGACCTCAACGACATCCCGCCCGAGAGTTTTGGCGCGCTGGAAAACCTCGATCTCTGGGTCGTCGATGGCCTGCGCTATACCCAGCATTCCAGCCATTTCAGCATCAACGACGCGCTGTCCTGGATCGAGCGCTTCAAGCCGAAGCGCGCCGTCATCACCAACATGACGGCTGATGTCGACTACGAGGTGATCCGGCAATCGTTACCCGCGGGCGTGGTGCCTGCCTATGACGGGATGCGGCTGGAGACGCACTGAGCCAATCCAGTGGAAATTTGCCGCATGGCGGCATGCTCCTTGCTTTCGCAAGCGCCATCGTGTTGGTCTAACGTCTGAAAGACAGGCGTGGGCTGGTGGCCATAATCAAGCTTGATTGCGCCACAGGATGAGGATGGGGGCCGCGTGGCAGGGCACGGCGACGACGTAAATTCTGTTGGACTGGTCCGGCGCGCTCTGGATCTGCTCTATCTTGCCTCGGGCGTTGCCGCTGGCGCGTTCCTGGTCGCGATCTTCGCCATCATGATGGTGATGTCGGTCGGGCGGCAGTTCGCGCTCAACATCCCGGCCGGAGACGATTTCGCATCCTGGTGCATGGCCGCGATGGCGTTTCTCGGTCTTGCCCACACCTTCAAGCGCGGCGAGATGATCCGCGTCGGCCTGCTGCTGGAGCGCCTGCACGGACGGACCAAGCAGGTCGCGGAGATCGTGGCGCTCGGAATTGCAACCGCATTCATTCTCTACTTCACCCGACATGCTTTGCAGATGACCTACGACTCCTGGCGCTTCAACGATGTGGCGCAAGGCGTCGTCGCGCTGCCGCTCTGGATTCCCCAGCTCGGCTTTGCCGGGGGTCTTGTAATCCTGTCGATCGCGCTGATCGACGAGTTGGTCAACGTCGTCGGCGGCAACCGGCCGAGCTACGAGAGGGGCTCGCCGGACGAGACGCCTGACGAATTCATCGAGCGGATCTCGCAGGGCGGCGGAGGTTGACGATGGCCAATCTCGGCATGATCGAGCTCTCCTTCATCCTGCTCGGCATCATGATCCTGCTGCTCGGAAGCGGCGTCTGGATCGCGGTCTCGCTCGGGCTCGTCGGCTTCGTGGCGATGGCGCTGACCACGAGCCTGCCGCTCGGCTCGGTGCTCGCGACCACGACCTGGAGCGCGAGCTCGTCCTGGACGCTGGCCGCACTGCCGCTGTTCATCTGGATGGGCGAGATCCTGTTCCGTACCAAATTGTCCGAGGAGATGTTCCGCGGCCTGTCGCCCTGGGTCCAATGGCTGCCGGGACGGCTGACACATGTGAACGTGATCGGCTGCGGCATCTTCGCGGCGGTGTCGGGATCGTCGGCCGCGACCTGCGCCACCATCGGCAAGATCGCGCTGCCCGAGCTCGACAAGCGCGGCTACGACAAGGGTCTCAGCCTCGGCTCGCTCGCCGGCTCCGGCACGCTCGGCCTGTTGATCCCGCCCTCGATCCCGATGGTGGTCTACGCGGTCACGGCGAACGTTTCCGTGCTCCAGGTCTTTCTCGGCGGCTTCCTGCCCGGTGTGCTCGTGATGGTGCTGTATTCCGGCTACATCATCATCTGGTCGCTGCTGAACCCCGGCAAGGTTCCGCCTCGCGATCCACCGATACCGTTTCGCCGGAAACTGCAGGAATCCGCCAAGCTCATCCCGTGCCTGCTGCTGATCCTCGCGGTCTTCCTCTCGCTCGTGCTTGGTTTTGCGACCGCGACCGAATGCGCCGCATGGGGCGTTGCCGGCGCGATCCTGCTGGCGTGGTGGAGCGGCACGCTTACGCGCAAGAATTTTCTCGAAAGCATCATGAGCGCGACGCGGCTGACCTGCATGATCATGCTGATCCTGGCCGGTGCGGCGTACACCACGGCGGCGATGGCCTATACCGGTATCCCTGCTGCGCTCGCCACCTGGGTGCAGGGGCAGCAGCTGACACCGGGCATGCTCGCGCTGTATTTGAGCATCATGTACATCATTCTGGGATGCCTGATCGACGGCATTTCTATGATCGTGCTGACGGCGGTCATCGTGCTGCCGATGGTCAAGCAGGCCGGGCTCGACCTGGTCTGGTTCGGCGTCTATCTCATCATCCATGTCGAGATGGCGCAGATCACGCCGCCGGTTGGCTTCAACCTGTTCGTGCTTCAGAACATGAGTGGCCGCGACACTTTTACCGTTGCGCGGGCGGCGTTCCCGTTTTTCGTTCTGCTGCTGGCCGCCGTGTTCATCATCACCGAATATCCGCAGATCGTGCTGCTGCTGCCAAAGCTCGCGTTCCCCGACTGATCTCAATTTAGACCGTGAGGAGAAGTTCGATGAAGTCTCGTTTCATTCGCGCCGCGGTGCTTGCCGGCGTCACGCTGGCGGCGACGCCTGCCTTGGCCCAGACCAAATGGAATCTGCCGGCAGCATACCCCGCCGACAACCCGCACTCGGAAAATCTGGTCGCGTTCGCCAAGGACGTCGACGCCGCGACGTCAGGCAAGCTTCAGATCACGGTCCATCCCGGAGCCTCGCTGTTCAAGGCGCCCGACATCAAGCGCGCGGTGATGACCGGGCAGGCGCAGATGGGCGAGGTGCTGCTGTCGATCCACGAAAACGAGGATCCGATTTACGGCGTGGACGTCGTGCCGTTCCTTGCGACGAGCTTTCCGGATGCGATGAAGCTTTATCAGGCTTCGAAGCCGCTGATCAGCAAGAAGCTCGAAGCGCAGGGGCTGAAGCTGCTGTTCGTCGTGCCGTGGGCGCCGCAGGGCGTCTACGTCAACAAGCCGCTTGCCACGATCGAGGACATGAAGGGTCTGAAATGGCGTGCTTACAACGTCGGGACCGCGCGCATCGGCGAGCTGGTCGGCGCCCAGTCGGTCACGATCCAGGCAGCCGAGCTGCCGCAGGCACTCGCGACCGGCGTGGTGAACTCCTTCATGTCGTCGGGCGGCACCGGCTACGATTCCAAGGCGTGGGAGTCGCTGAAATATTTCTATGACGTGCAGGCCTGGATCCCGAAGGACTACACCTTCGTCAACAAGGCCGCGTTCGAGGCGCTCGACAAGCCGACCCAGGAAGCCATCCTCAAGGCCGCCGCCACCGCCGAGACGCGCGGCTGGAAGGCCTGGGAAGAGAAGGCCAATTGGTACATCGATCAGCTCAAGGCCAAGGGCATGACGGTCGAACCGCCCAGCCCGGCGTTGAAGGCGGGCTTCCAGAAGGTCGGCGAGCAGCTCACGGCCGATTGGCTCAAGAAGGCCGGCGCTGACGGCCAGGCCTTGATCGACGCCTACAAGAAGATGTGAGGGCGCAAAGTCACCAGGCGTAGCGAAGCACGGCCCTGCCGGTGTAGGAGCGGACCAGGCTCGACACTTCGCTGTCGAGGTTTGCTGCGGCCGACCAGCCGTTCAGATCGCGAAGCTCGAGCGCAACGCCCGTCAGCGCGGCATTCGGCGCCAATGCCGTGCCGCCGACGATAAAGCCCTGGCCGGGCAGGGACTGGAACGCGGCGGGGATCGACTGCCCCGCGCTGAAATCATGCGCCCAGGCGAGCCGTCCGCGCAGGTTCATCACGCTGCCAAACAGCGCAAGGGACGTGCTGGTGCGCAGGCCGAGCTCGGCGCGGGTGTCGGTGAAACTGTCTGCGCCGGGCGCCGGGGAAGACGGATCGGCGGCGTAGGCCGGCTGCGCGGTATTGTTGGAGGGCAGGCGGAACGTCGTGATCTGAGCGGCGGCGTAGGGCGTGATACCGAGCCAGGGCATGGCAACGCGATAGCCGCCTTCGAGCCGGCCGGAATACGCGTTGGCGTTGACGGCCACGTTGAGCTGGCTCGTGCCGGCCGGCGTGACCTGATAGTCACCAGTGATGGCCTGCCAGCCATAGGCGAGCGCGGTTGCGACATAGGCCGGTCCGACCGAGTGCCTGACGAAGGCGCCGGCCTGGAACAGATCCGAGCGGCCGCTGGAAAAACTGTTGGCATAGCCCGTGCCGCCGCCGGCGAGCGCGAAACCCATCCGGGTTTGCGGCGACAGCGCATAGTCAGCGCCGACCACCGTGCCAAAGCTCCGGCTGGCGGAGCCGC
>NZ_AKIY01000055.1 GCF_000282615.1 Bradyrhizobium sp. YR681
AAGAAATGGTCGGCGCCAGCCGCACTGGTGGCGGCCGCGTTCTATCTGCTGCTGTCGGGCGCGGAGGTTGCGACGCAGCGCTCGTTCTTCATGACGGCCGTGGTGCTGATCGCCGTGATGGTCGACCGCCGCGCCATCACGTTCCGGACCCTGGCGGTGGCCGCGCTGATCGTGCTCGCGGTCGCGCCGGAAGCGCTGGTACACCCGAGCTTCCAGATGTCGTTTGCGGCAACGCTCGGGCTCGTGGCGCTGGTGCAGATCGGCATGCCGAACCTGTTCGCATCGCCCGATCATTCCGCCACCGCGCGCATCGCGATGTGGGGCGGGCGCGAGATCGCGATGCTGTTTCTGGCGTCGCTGATCGCGGGGCTTGCGACCACGCCTTATGCCGCCTTCCATTTCCACCGCGTCACGCCGTTCGGCGTGCTCGCGAACCTTGGCGCGATGCCCGTGGTCTCGGCACTGGTGATGCCGGCGGGACTGCTGGGTTTGCTCGCGGCCCCCTTCGGGCTCGATGGCGTGTTCTGGTGGCTGATGGGGATCGGCATCGACTGGATGGTCATGGTCTCCCGCTGGGTGGCGTCATTGCCGGGCGCGATCGGCCGGATCCCGGCTTTCGGCATCGCGCCGCTGATCGTGGCCAGCCTCGGCATCATCGTCATGGGCCTGCTGCGCACGCCCTTGCGCTGGTCCGGTGGGGCGGTGCTGCTGGTGGCGATCCTCTGGGGGCTGTCGGTGCGGCAGCCCGATATCCTGATCGCCGGGGACGGCTTGAGCGTCGCGGTGCGGGGCAGGGACGGGCACCTGCATCTGATCAGGGCGAGCAAGGACAGCTTTCTGCTGAAGGAGTGGTTGGCTGCCGACGCCGATCCGCGCGATGCCGGCAGCGCCAACCTGGCTGACGGCGTGTCGTGCGACGAAGCCGGCTGCGTGACGCCGCTCGCCGACGGGCGGTTGGTCGCGCTGGCCCTGCGCATCGACGCGCTGGCGGACGATTGCAGCCGCGCCGCGCTGGTGGTGACGGCGCGGCCCGCGCCGCCGGATTGCGCGGCGATGGTTGTCGACCGGCAGCGTCTGGCCGCGCAAGGTGCGCTCGCGCTGACGCGGCGTGGTGACGGCTTTGCGATCCAGGCGGTGAAAGCCAGAGGCGCGGACCGCCCGTGGTCGCCGGCGACTGCCGGCGAGGCCGATTTCGGCGTGACCCTTGCGCCGCAGGCGGCTTCTGCCCGCAGCCGCGACGCAACGCCGTCCGAGTCGGATTTGCAAGCCGAGGACTGAGCGGACGGGCTTACAGGTACCAGGCCAGCACGGCGTCGAGTCCGGCGCTTCCGATCACCGGCAAGGCCACCATCTGGCTCAGCCCGGCTGCGCGGGCCTCTGCGGCGGCGATCGAGCCGTCACGGGCGAGATCGTCGTTGAGCGCGGGCATGCCGGTGGCCCAGGCGCCGCCGATGCCGCCGTCGCCTTTGGCGATGGATTTATCCGCGTAGAGCGCGGCGAGGTCGGTCTGCGCGCTGCAATCGCCGGCGCGGCAGACCAGGGCCGAGCGGGCCTCGTTCGGGACCCAGATCTCGAAGCGCCGCGCAATGGGTGTTGCCTGCGCGGAGAGGAAGGTCAGCACCCAGCTCTGGTCGCTGCCGGTGCGGTAGGGCACGCCAACGCCGAGATTGATCCCGACCTCGGCGGCTTCTTGCCAGCGCAGAAAGCTCCTGGCGTTGTGCAGGTCCTTGATGATCAGCGGCAGGCCCGCCTTCCAGGTGCGGCCGGGCAGGCCGAAGCCGCGGGGAAACCTGGTGTGGCGGGAGTTGAACTCGAACATGTCGGCGGTGCCGTAGTAGCCGTCGACGAGCCCCATCTCGTGGGAGGTATCGGGATCATTGTGCCAGAGCTCGATGGCGCCGACATGCGCCTCGTCGTCGCCGCAGAACAGGACCATCACCGCCTGCAAAAATTCGCCTGCGAACACTGGTACCGCCACGCCGCAGGTCAGGCCGGCTGCGAGTGCCTGATCGGTCCGCTTGAAATAGGAATTGGCGAATTTGGTGAGGATCACGGGATGGCCGCTGGCCCAGGCCTTGCCGGGAAGGCCCTCGTCGTAGCCGAAGCGCAAATCCTCGCTCACGGCCCTGAACGCGGACAGGCCTTCGCCGTAGAGGCCGCCGCCGAATTCCAGCCGCATGCGCGTGCGGTCGGGCACCCAGAGTTCAACGACGCGAATGAAGGTTTTCATCGAACGTGTCCGCCGCCTCGAGCTCAAGACACCAGCCGAGACAGCATCGGCCATTTGCTTGCGGAGCGGACGTTCAAAATTCAGGCAGGGCCGCGCAAACTTCGTGCGACGGGGCGGGTGCGCGGATTGGGTTACCGGAGACGCAAACCACACCATCTCGCCGGCCACGGCCGGCGATGGCGATTTCATTCCTGGCCCCCGACCGGTCAGTCGGGGATGGTCAGGTCAGCCGATCGGCAGGCGCCGGATTGTCGGCTGGCTGTCGGCAGTGATCTCAGGCTTGTGCTCACGCCCGCCGAGCGGCAGCGTCACCGGCAATTGCAGCACGGTTGCGCGCTGGCCTTCGACCAGCTGCGTCACCAGCACGTATTTGCCGTCGGGAAATTCGATCGCGTCGTGATGGCGATCGGGAATGTGCGGATCGATCTTGCCGAACTTGCCGACGCGGGAGTTGATGGTGCGCGTCCAGATCCAGCGATTGTCGTAGCGGACGTTGTCGGCGAAGGCGAGCTCCGTTCCCGGCAGCAGGCAGACGGCGACAGACATGTCGGCTTCGGAGGCAAAGCCGCGCGTCGAGGTGCCGCGGAAGGTTGTCGTGACGATCGTCTCACCGACTTCTGCGGGGCGTGTCGCGACGGCGTGCAGGCTGTAGTCACACATCGGGTGCTCCTCATCCGGGATAGAGCACCGGCGCCTCTTCTGAGGCGCAGGCCTCTATCAGAGTGGAAGCCCGCAAACCTCTGCTCGGTTGTGGGCAAATCTGCGGCTTGGATCCGCAGGCTGCCATCACAATATCTTTTTCAGAAGTATCCGGAACAAAGCCCGCTCGCGTGCATTCGGCGAGCGTCTTCGTTAGCGGCCAGCAGGCGCCGACCAGCCAGAATATTGCCAGGCCGGTTGTGAGGGCGGCGTGACGGCGTTGTGGGCGTTGCGGAATTGTGCGCTCGTCGTCGCCGGCATTGCCTTGCGCGCATGGTGCGGCTGTGCGGCGAAGGCTTGCGGCGCAGATGCTGCGATCAGCGCTATCGTGACTGCGCTCAAGATGATCTTGCGCATGGTGGTCTCCTCGGTTTCTCAAAGACCACGCGAAGCGATGCGTGCTTCGCGCGGCGTGCCGAGGATGTAGCGCTGGAGAGGGGGCCGGATAATCTGTGCAGAACCAGAAAGACTATCCAGCCGGAGCGGACAATCATCCGCTCCAATCGTTCGCGGGCCACCGCCAGCCGGCGGTGCGCGGCGGGCTCAGTACTTGCGGTAGAGCCCGATCAGCTTGCCCTGAATCTTGACCCGGTTGGGCGGCAAAATGCGGACCTCGTAAGCGGCGTTGGCGGGCTCAAGCGCGATCGAGGCGCCGCGGCGGCGGAAGCGCTTCAGCGTCGCTTCTTCGTCGTCGATCAGCGCCACCACGATGTCGCCGGTGTCGGCGCTCTCGTTGCGCTGGATCAGCGCCATGTCGCCGTCGAGGATGCCGGCCTCGACCATGGAATCGCCGCGCACTTCGAGCGCGTAGTGCTCGCCCGAGCCGAGCATGTCGGGCGGTACGCTGATGGTGTGGCTGCGGGTCTGCAACGCCTCGATCGGCGTGCCGGCCGCGATGCGGCCCATCACGGGCACCGCGACGGGACGCTCGCCCTCGTCCGCCGGCGGGCTGGAGGCTGCGCGCACCTTGCCGAGGTTGCCCTCGATCACGCTCGGCGTGAAGCCGCGGCGGTTGCCGGCGGCAGCCTGAAGCTCGGGCAGCTTGATCACTTCGATCGCGCGGGCGCGGTTGGGCAGGCGGCGGATGAAGCCGCGCTCCTCAAGCGCGGTGATCAGGCGATGGATGCCCGACTTCGAGCGCAGATCGAGTGCGTCCTTCATCTCGTCGAAGGAGGGCGGCACGCCGCTTTCCTTCAGGCGCTCGCTGATGAACCGCAGGAGCTCGTATTGTTTGCGCGTTAACATCTCGACCACATTCCCCCGGTTGATGTCGTTCGATTCCGAGACGCTGAATTCGGCATTAAGCCGCTACGTCCTCGAAACAAATCATGAACGGACACTATATGTTCGATACATGTTCCGCAACTGCTTAATTTACCGTGAACGCGACAAAGTTCGCGGAACGCACGCGAACGAAGCGGTCAGGCGGGCAGTCGCAGCACCTCGCAAGGCGAGCCGGCTTCGGCCTTCGGCGCGAATGGCGCGCGCACGAGAAGTGCCTGTGCCGCAGCGAGATTCGCAAGCAGCGAGGAGTCCTGGTGATTGACGGGAAGGGCGACGAGCGTGCCGTCATCGCGCATGTCGAGACGCGCGCGCAGATAATCCTCGCGCTGGTCATTGGCACCCACATCGCGGCCGAGCACGGCGTGCTCGCGGCGGTGGTGAATCACCTGCTGGCCCGACAACGCGCGAATCAACGGCACCATGAACAGGAAGCCGCACACATAGGATGACACGGGATTGCCGGGCAGGCCGATCACGCGCATCGCACCGAGCTGCCCGTTCATCATCGGCTTGCCCGGCCGCATCGCGATCTTCCAGAACGCCATCGCGGTGCCTTCGTCCCTCAGTGCTTTCTGGACGAGATCGTGGTCGCCGACCGAGGCGCCGCCGGTCGTGATCAGGATGTCGGCGCCGCTCGCACGGGCCCGGCGGATGCCTTCGGTGGTGGCCTCCAGCGTGTCGGCGGCCACGCCGAGGTCGACGGTATCCGCGCCCTCCTGGCGGGCGAGGGCGTGCAGGGCGTAGCCGTTGGAATAGACGATCTGGCCGGGACCCGGCGTGGCGCCGGGCATCACCAGCTCGTCGCCGGTGGCGAGGATCGCAACCCTCGGGCGGCGGCGGACGGGCAAGAGCGGGTGGTTCATTCCGGCGGCGAGCGCGAGATGGCGCTCGGTGAGCCGGGTGCCCTGGCGCAGGAGGACGTCGCCCTCGGAAAAGTCGACGCCGGCGCGGCGGATGTGCCGTCCCGTGACGGCGGCTTCCTTGATCGTGATGCGCTTGCCTTCCGCGACCGTGTCCTCCTGGATCACGACCGCGTCGGCGCCAGCGGGAACGACGCCACCGGTGAAGATCCGAACGGCTTCGCCTGACCCGACCGATCCCGCAAAAGGCCGGCCCGCCGCGACCTCGCCGATCACCGTGAGCTGCGCGTCGACCTCGGCCGCATCGGCCGCGCGCACCGCATAGCCGTCCATCGCCGACATCGCCTCCGGCGGCTGCGTACGCCGCGCCGCGACGTCGCGCGCGAGCACGCGGTGGAAGGCCGCGTCGAGCGCCGCCATTTCCTCAGCCAGAGGCTCTGCACCCGCGAGCACCGCGGCGAGCGCGTCGGAAACCGGCATCAGTGCCACGGGGGAAAACTCCAGCTGCGCCCGTTCGGGCAAATCGGCGGCGAGAGTTCTAGCCGAGCGCGCGCGCGGAGGCAAAGCAGCGGCCGCGGAGGATGACTTATCCTGCGTGGTCTACTCTATGCCGAGGGAAGGACATCAACTCCGCCGCGGCATGATCCGGAAGGCGAGATCGACCGGCGCGAGGATGGCTATGGCGAGGACACGAATGACGCGCGCCACAGGCGGCATCGGTTATCAACGGCTCGCCGGCTCGTCCGGACTGACGTCCGGCGCACGAGGGCCCTGATCCTTGTCGGGCAGGGGGTCGGCCTGGGATTTCAGGTCGGCGGCCTTGCTGATCAATTTGGCTGAAAGGTCCGAATCCGAGGTGGTTCTGGCGAATTCGAGCAAGAGAGAGGCTTGCTTGGTGAGGTAGGTCTTGCCCAACACGATGATGCGTCCGTCCGTAGAAGTCCCAACGGACTCAAGAGTCCGGAGGCGGGCATTCCGTTCCCGGAACTCTGTATAAAAATGTACAAAGTGATCTGGTTCCCGATCTGTCGGCAAATGTTCCGGGTAACTCCCGCGGTTTCGCCCGCTGGCCGGTGTTCTCGATCAGATCCCCAGTGCCTTGAGCGCATTGCCGACATCGCGGGGCGAGGTCACATGCACCGCGGTCAATCCGCGCGCCCGGGCCCCCTCGATATTCTCGGCGAGGTCGTCGAAGAACACGATGCGGCTGGCGGGCACACCCATCGCGTCCACGACGTGGTCGAACGCTGCTGCGTCCGGTTTTCGCAGGCCGATGCTGGACGACAGATAGAGCGTGCGGAAATGGCCGAGCACGTCGGCATATTCCTTCGAGAAATAGTCCACATGCGGCCGGTTGGTGTTGGAGAAGGCGTAAAGCGGCATCTGCTTCGCTGCGCGCGGCAATAGCTCCGCGATGTCAGGCATCTCGCCCGCGAAGATCGCGTTCCAGCCCTCCAGGAATTGTGCATCGGAGATGCCGATCCCGAGTGAATTGCGCAGCGACTGGAAATATTCCTCGTCGCTGATCTTGCCGACTTCGTGCAGGCAATAGGCCTCGTCGCGCACATAGCGCGCAACGATCGCTCCGGGTTCACAACCGGCATGTCCCGCCCAGCATGCGATCGCCCTGGAAAAATCGATATCGAGCACCACGCGCCCGAGATCGAACAGAAGCGCATCCGCGCTGCCGGGAGAGAGCGATGTCACCTGCATCCTTTCACTCAGTATCGATAGGGATCGTGGTCGAACAGCGGGAACGCGCTGAACACGCTGGGCGCATTGGTTGCGGTCGCCGGATGCAGGCAGGACTTGCTGACCTCGGCGAACGAGGTGGCGCCGAGCAGGCCGAGGCAGCGCAGCACTTCGTCTTCCAGCAGCTCCAGCATCCGCGTCACGCCGGCCTCGCCGTTGGCCGCCAGCGCCCAGCATTGCAGCCGGCCGATGCCGACGAGGTCGGCCCCCGCGGCGATTGCCTTGACGATGTCGGTCCCACGGCAGAAGCCGCCATCGACCATGATTTTTGCGCGGCCCTTCACGGCGTCGACGATCTCCGGCAGTACATGCATGGCGCCGCGGCCGTGATCGAGCTGCCGGCCGCCATGGTTGGAGACGTAGATCCATTCGACGCCGTGATCGATCGCGATCAGCGCGTCCTCGGCGGTGGCGATGCCCTTGAGGATCAGCGGGATCTTGAACTTGTCCTTGATCATCTTCACGGTCCGCCATTCCAGACCCTTCTGGTAATCGCCGCCGGTGGCGCGCAGGCGACTCTCGCGCACATAGCGCTTGGCGATGTCGCGTTCGCGGCGGCTGTAGTGGGCGGTGTCGACGGTCAGGCAGAAGGCGGCGTAGCTGTTCTTCACGGCGCGGCTGACGACATCGGCGACAAAGGCGTCGTCGCCGCGGACATAGAGCTGGAACAGGCGGAGCGCATCGGGCGCGGCTTCAGCGGTTTTCTCCAGCCCCGGCTCCGTGACAGAACTCAGCATATGTGCCGCACCGAAGGCGCCGGCGCCGCGGGCGACGGCCGCCGCGCCGTGCGGATCGAAGACTTCCAGCGCCCCGACCGGGGCCAGCACCACCGGCAGGCGCATCTTGCGGCCGAACTGCTCGACCGAGCCGTCGACCTCATGCACGTCGCGCAGCACCCGCGGGCGAAAGGCGATCTCGTCCAGCGCCATGCGGTTGCGGCGCATCGTGGTCTCGGTCTCGGCGGCGCCGACGATATAATCCCAGGCGTTCTGGTTGAGGTTGGCGCGGGCCTTCTTGATGAATTCGTGCAGGTTCTGGAACGGCTCGTTGCTGGAGCCGAGCTCGACGTTCCGTTCCGGCCGGATGCGGGGTGCTTCGTTCATTGTTGTCCTCCCGAGAATTTGAAGCCTTGTCTCATCGCCTAACCCGTCCGGCCCGCCAAAACCATCCTAATATCGCATGGCTGCGAAGCGTGAATCGGCCGACCGATTGCCGCCTTGCACAAGACGGTTTCCGAACGTTGCCAAAAGTTTAGGTCCGGGCGAAGGGATTTTTGCAGGTACAAGCCGGCGTGGCATCCCGGCCTTGAAGAAACCAGAATGGTATTGTGAGAACCGGGCTGGATCGCCATTTGCATGGCGGCTCCCGAGCCCCGAGCAACCCGAGCCCCCGAGCAAGAAGGCTAACTCATCCATGCGGAAATCCCTGCTGTTCCCCCTGGGCGCGCTCACCGGAGCGTGTCTGACCCTTCTGGTAGCCAGTCCGCACGGCGGCGTATGGGCAGCACGGGCGGCGGCGAGCGCGGATGATGCCTATACCCAGCTCAATTTATTCGGCGAAGTGTTCGAGCGGGTGAAGGCGAGCTATGTCGAAAAGCCCGACAATGCCAAGCTGATCGAAGGCGCGATCACCGGCATGGTGACCTCGCTCGATCCGCACTCGCGCTACATGAACGACAAGGCCTGGACCGAGATGCAGGAGACCACCTCCGGCGAGTTCGGCGGCCTTGGCATCGAGGTCACGATGGAGGAGGGCCTGGTCAAGGTCGTCTCGCCGATCGACGAGACCCCGGCCTCCAAGGCGGGCATCATGTCCGGCGACCTCATCAGCAAGATCGACGGCGAGAACGTGCAGGGCATGACGCTCGAGCAGGCCGTCAACAAGATGAAGGGGCCGGTCGACACCCAGACCAAGCTCACCATCGTGCGCAAGGGCGCCGACGCTCCGCTCGATGTCGCGATCAAGCGCGAGATCATCCATGTCCGCCCGGTGCGTTTCCACGTCGAGAATGGCGACATCGGCTATATCCGCGTCACCTCGTTCAACGAGCAGACCACCGACGGCCTGAAGAAGGCGATCGCGTCGATCTCCAAGGATGTCCCGCCCGAGAAGCTCGTTGGCTACGTCATGGACCTGCGCAACAATCCGGGCGGCCTGCTCGACCAGGCCGTGTCGGTGTCGAGCGCCTTCCTTCAGCGCGGCGAGGTCGTCTCGACCCGCGGCCGCAATCCGGAAGAGACCCAGCGCTTCACCGCGCATGGTGGCGACCTCACCAAGGGCAAGCCGCTGGTCGTCCTGATTAACGGTGGCTCCGCTTCGGCGTCCGAGATCGTCGGCGGCGCGCTGCATGACCACAAGCGCGCCACGATCATCGGCACGCGTTCGTTCGGCAAGGGATCGGTGCAGACCATCATTCCGCTCGGCGCCGGCAATGGCGCGCTGGCGCTGACCACGGCGCGCTACTACACGCCGTCGGGCCGCTCGATCCAGGCCCAGGGCATCGCGCCCGACATCGAGATCCTCCAGGATGTGCCGCCCGAACTGAAGGGCCGGATGGACACCATGGCGGAGTCCCAGATGCGCGGCCATCTGTCGGCTGCGGACGGCACCGAGCAGACCGGATCGCAGTCGTACGTCCCGCCGGAAGAGAAGGACGACAAGGCCCTGCACGCAGCCTACGACTTCCTGCACGGCGTTACCGCAAACGCGGTCGCCGCCAAGCCCGCGCCGAAGGCTGCGGTGCCGAACTAGATCTTACGACGTCCAGGACATTCGCCCGGGAGTGGATCACCGCTCCCGGGCGAATTCGTTTCGGGATGCTGTCTCAGCGCGGGTTCAATGCGGCAAAGGTCGCATCGTAGCGACCGTCGCGCTCAGCCCAGCGGCGGGCGCGGCGTTCGACCAGCACCTCGTCGCGGGGATGAACCCGCAGCTCCAGCAATTGCATGAATATCGGCGTCGAGCGGCACGGCGCGCGCATCGCCCGCTTGGGAGGTGGTGATCCCGCATCGTCGCGAGCGGCGGGATCACCGTCGGATCGTCACTGATCCTTCTTCGGGCCCATGTGATGCGGGACGTCCGTCTTCGGTCCGCCACCGTAATGGTGGCTGCCGCCGGAGCCG